>CAQYCU010000014.1 GCA_948919095.1 uncultured Clostridia bacterium
AATAATGATAATATTCAAAATATTAAAGATGGCGGAAATAATATGAATGCACAGCTTGATATTGATGAATTGGCTGATAGAATTGTTACTGAATATCCTAGTATTGATAAAAACGAATTAATGAACTCTTTCTATAAAAAAGCATATAATGATGAGATTGGAAAAGATGACTATGAATTAATGCGTGAAGCTACTGAAGAATTGCTTCAAGAAGACATTGAACAAGAAAATGATAATAATGATATGGATACTAATGATGCCCCTACTACACCTTTTAGTCCTTGGAGTAATGCTCCTCGTCCTCGTATGTAATTTAAACATACTATTATAAAAAACACCACACTCTCTATTTCTAGAAAGTGTGGTATTATTTTGTGGTTTTCTAAATCTCAAAATTTCCACTTAAATCAAAAGTTTTGCTTGTTTACGATAAATCTAATTTGCGTTATTAGGGTCACAAATTGTGCTTGGGTTATGATAATTAATCTGGATTAAATATATGAAACTACTACATTTACACCTGAGAGCAATACACAACAATGGGAATATTTGTATCTATATAGCCATATAGCGTTTTTGCTGCTTCATGTGGCAGATTTACACAGCCATGTGAGCCATGTCTTAAATACCTGTCTCCTCCAAATGTAGGTTGCCAATTTGCATCGTGGAATCCAATACCACCATTGAAAGGCATCCAAAACTGTACCCATGATGCATATCTTGTTCCATTATCATTATAGCCCCGTAACCATACGCCTTTACCATCTTCACCCATGGTTTTATATGACAAATAGTATACGCCTGTTGGAGTATCATGCCTTGGCGGTTTTCCTGTAACACATGGTGTAATCAAAACACATTCGCCATCGATGTATACCCACACCATCTGCCTTGTAATATCGACTTCGATATAAGAAAGCATATCTCTTGGTGCCAGTCCATCTTTATAAATTGGTTCTCTTGTGCGTTCTCCTCCATCCACGAGGTCCTTGATAATTTGCACTTTCTCTGCCTCAATGTCAAGTTCCACTTTGAGTTTGCCAGGTAAGGTCATTGGAGTTGTCAAATCAGTTGGTGTAAATGTTATTTGTTCGCATGCATCTTGAACTTGTTTATTAAGTTCTTCTACAACAGCCTCCACATTCTCCATTTCCACATAATAGTTTCCAACCTCATCTACTTTCACCCATTCTTTGGTGGTCTCTTTGTTCAAGGTATACGTGCTTCCGTCAGCAAATTCAAAGTTAATGACAGCCCCAAGAATAGTGTTTATATCGTTTACTCTACCATTAAGGCTTTCATTTGTGGAAAGAACTTCTGGCATCTCGATAAGGTCTGTGAAATTGATGGTAGTTTCTCCATCTTCAATGCACTCTATGCAAAACGATACGGCTTCATCAAAATCAATCGTTGAGCCAATTACTTCGCTTTCAATCGCTAAAGTCCCATCCTCTTGCATTTTGATATATGCATCTACTGGAGCTACCATGTTTTCCTCTTGCAGTTCTGGGATTGTTTGTAACACTTCTTTTGTCTTTTCATCAGACACTTTAATGAAACTTGTAAATGTGTAGCCCCCGCCTTTGTTGCCTTTTTGCGGTTGCACCACCTCTAAAATGACTAATAGGGACACTTTTAGTGCTTCCACATCACTAATGGATGTTCCAAAGTCTTTCTGCTGAAATTCATACTGCGTGTTCTCGAAAACCAAAGTAACATTTTGCTGGCTCAATTCGTCATAGATTTTATTTATTGCCTTGTCAACGGTAAGATACGAACAGTCTACGCCTTGGATTATAGTGTCTTTTGCGAAATGACTTCTAAAATACGCCTCCGACCCTTTCCAGCATGCAAGAGCTACTCCTGCAAAAATTGCAATAATTGCCATAACTAAAATTGGCTTTGGTTTGCTCCGCATTACACGCTTTCCCTTGTAGTTAGATTTTCTCATACTCTTCCCTCCGATTTATAGTAGGTTTTCTAATTCTTTTATCCTATCTCTTATTTCTGCTGCTTTTTCAAATTCCAGGTCTCTTGCATATTTTATCATCTCGTCAGTTAAACGTTTGATAGCTTCTTCAACAGTTTCATTTTCATTAATATTAGATGATAGACTTCCACCTTCTGCCTGATAAGTTGCTTTAATTGTTTCACGTATTTCCTTTTTAATAGTTGTTGGTGTAATGTTATTGTCTTCATTATATTTTTCTTGTATTGCACGTCTTCTGTTTGTTTCAGATATAGCTTTTTCCATTGACTCTGTAAGTTCATCAGCATACATTACAACTTTTCCATTTGTGTTTCTGGCTGCACGACCAATAGTTTGAATTAGTGAACGTTCTGAACGTAAAAATCCTTCTTTGTCAGCATCAAGTATTGCAACCAATGATACTTCTGGAATATCTAATCCCTCTCTTAAAAGGTTAATTCCAACAAGTACATCAAACTTTCCAAGACGTAAATCTCTAATAATTTCCATTCTTTCTAGTGCTTTTATATCAGAGTGCATATATCTAACTTTTATGTCTAATCCTGTCAAATATTGTGTTAAATCTTCTGCCATCTTTTTAGTTAATGTTGTAACTAATACTCTTTCTTGTTTTTGAACTCGTATATTTATTTGTTCAATTAAATCGTCAACTTGATTTTCAACTGGCTTTACTTCTATCTTTGGATCTAACAGACCTGTTGGTCTTATTATTTGCTCTGCCACTCTATCATTTGATAATGATAATTCATATTCTCCAGGTGTTGCACTAATAAATATTGCCTGATTAATTCTTTCCTCAAATTCTTCAAATTTAAGTGGTCTGTTGTCAAATGCTGATGGTAGTCTAAATCCATAGTTTACAAGGCTTTCCTTACGTGCATGGTCTCCATTATACATTGCTCTTACTTGTGGTATAGTTGCATGTGATTCGTCAATTAATATCAAATAATCTTCTGGGAAATAATCAAATAATGTAAATGGTGCACTTCCTTTTTCTCTTGCACTTAAATGCCTTGAATAGTTTTCTATCCCTTGACAAAACCCAGTTTCTCTCATCATCTCTAAATCAAAATTTGTGCGTTCTTCTATTCTTTGTGCCTCAATTAATTTATTATTATCCTTAAAATATTTTATCTGCTCTTTAAGTTCTTCTTCTATTGTTCCCATTGCTCTTTGCAATTTTGTTTCTGTTGTAATGTAGTGCGAATTTGGAACTACAAGTACTTTTAAAATATCTGCGGTTTTTTTTCCTGTTAATGGATTTATCTCATCTATTTTCTCAATCTCATCTCCCCAAAAATTTACTCTTAATGCTTTCTCCCCCTGGTCTGCTGGAAATATCTCTACAACATCTCCCTTTGCTCTAAAAGTTCCTCTTTTAAAATCCATTTCATTTCTAGTATATTGCATTTTTATTAATTTTTTTAGTAAAGTATTTCTATCTTGTTTCATTCCAACTTTTAGCGAAATAATCATATTTTGATAATCTTCTGGGTCACCTAAGCCATATAAGCATGACACTGAAGCTACAACTATAGTATCTCTTGATTCTACTAATGATGCCGTTGCAGCTAATCTTAATTTATCTATTTCATCATTTATTGATGCATCTTTTTCAATATATGTATCAGACGATGGCACATAGGCTTCTGGTTGGTAATAATCATAAAATGATACGAAATACTCTACGTTATTCTCTGGAAAAAATTCTTTGAACTCACTATATAATTGTCCGTGCTAATGTCTTATTATGTGCTAAAACAAGTATTGGTCGTTGCACTGTATTGATAATATTTGCCATTGTGAAAGTTTTTCCGAGAACCTGTAACTCCTAGAAGCGTCTGATATTTCTTACCTTCTTCTATTCCTCTTGATAGATATTCTATTGCTTGGGGTTGGTCTCCTGTTGGCTTATATTCTGAGTGTAGTTTGAACATATTTCCTCCTTTTGCTAATCTTATTATGGCACTTATTAAAATCTATTTTAACATCTTTAAATAAAAATTACAAGATAGCCTTTAACTTGACAACAATTTAGAATTATGTTAATATAATATTTATGTTTAATTTATTTATTCAATACTTATTTTTTTGGGTAAAGGAAATGTACTTAAGTGGCGAATGGGATGGCAGTTCTACTACTTTACACGGTCAGAATATCCAATTATCCACAAATTCCAACTGTTTACTTATCAATGGCGGAATCTTATATAATCATTATATGGAAAATTGGGATCTTCCTGAGAATTGGGATTCTCTTAATATTCAAGCAGTAGGACGCTATACTCCTGACACAGGAGTATTTGCAATTCAGGATAATACTCTTGTACGTTATGTAAGAGGTCAAAACATTATCCGTGAAGGCAGTTCTTTCGATTGGAAGGGGCTTGATATTACACATCCTGAGGAATTCGGTTGTACTATTCCTGATGAATTTACTTTGACTCTTCCTGATTCCTCAAATAAGCATCTTCTTTTTTATGAGCCCTATCTTTATTATTATGAAAGAGCAGATGTCCTACTTCTTGTAACTACTGACCCCATCACCAATATACACTATTTATATACCTTCCCTGATTATAATGTGTCAAGAATAAAGTTTTTAGGAAAGATTTATGATTTTGTTGTTTGGGGAGCAAGTTACTCTATGGATACTTTCTACTACCTGTCTAATACCCTCGTTCCATGGAAGTGGACTGAAGATGGTCCTGTAATTGACAAAGACTGCACCTTATTTAATTATAACTACCTTTCAGATTAAATTATCAACTTACTGTTTTTAGCTAATCTAGTTCTATATTATATTAGTTAGATTATGCTAACCAAAAGAACACACGTTTTTTCGTGTGCTTTTTTGGTTAACATTTTTATTAACATAATATTGACTTTATTGGTATTTTATGGTAAAATATAAAAAATTAGAAAGGAGGATTATAAAATGGGAGTGAACAGTTTTGCAAGGTCAACCAATTATGGTACACACTCTGCTTCATTAAGTAGCACAAGTGCTGTATGGATGATAACTTCAATCATTCTAGCTATTGTTGGTGGACTTTTAATTTACTTTTTATTTTTGAATAAAAAGAATGAAAGTAAATTTAATGGATTTCTTGGATGGCTATATCATTTTTTGTCATTTGATAAAATGTTTTTAGAAATATTATTAAAAGTTACATATTTAATATTTGCTCTATACATAACATTGTCATCATTTTCACTAATTGGTGTAAATTTCTTATTGTTTTTATCTACATTAGTTTTAGGAAATATTCTTCTAAGAGTGTTTTATGAGTTTTCATTAATAAAACTATTAATTTGCAGAAATACAACTGAGATATCTAAAAATACCAAAAAGTAACTTAATAAGGATTAGTCTATTTATTGTACTTTCCCAAACTTTTGGAGTATTTTATTCGTACAAAATAGCTAATCCTTATTTTATAATAACTGAGTGAATTGGTACCATTTGTTGTTTTTAGTCTATCTTAATCAATTCATATTCTCTTGTTCCAAATCCAAGTTCTGCTGATGCTGAATCTGCCATTGCTTTTAAAAACTTGTATTGATCTGTTGCGAAATAATCTCCTTCTGCATTTCCTGCACCATGTATATATGCTTTGCCATACGAAGAAGCCACTCCTATTGATAATTGTTTTATTGCTCCGCCATATCCACCCATAGGATGTCCTTTAAAATGTGATAGTACTAACATTGAGTCATAATTATTAATATTTTTTCCTACATAATCTTTCTTTATTACTTTTCCATTTGTAATTTCTAATATTTTATCTTGTCCTTCTTCATCCATAATATCTACATTAAAGTACTTGGTCCAACCATGCTTGTCCATTAATTTCTTATGCTTTTCAGTTGTATCTCTTGCCCCCTCATATGCTGTATTACATTCAACTACTGTTCCATTTACCTTTTCTACTATTGCTTTTGCAAATTCTGGTTTTAAATAGTTTTGATTGCCTTCTTCTCCTGAATGTAATCTTACAGCTACTTTTCCTTACAATTTTACTCCTAAGGCATCATAAATTTTCACTAAACTTTCTGGTGTAATCTCTTTTGTAAAATAAACTTTTGCTTTTTCCATGATTTTTATTCCTTTCACTTAATATTATTTTATTTTTAACATTTAATTTCATTTTAGTACTACTTTTTTATTTTATATGATTTAATAAAAAAAGTCTATATGTATTATATTATTTTAAAAGAGCTATGAAAACATAGCCCTTTTATTGTCAGTTATTTGGTAGGTGTCGCCTTTCCTACATCTCTTTTGACCTCTAGGGTGTGTGGTTGCAACATTTTACCACCTCAAATAACTTATGCCAAACTTTATAAATTTAATATATTAACCCTTTATAATACTTCCATGCCAGCACCCTAAAAGTCATTTTATCAATTACATCTATATCAATTCTTCCTTCATCTATAGCACTTTTTATTTCATTTATGCTCTTCTCATAATCAGTTACAATAATTAAGTCATTTCCGGCAAGTACTGCCTTTTCAGTGGCATTTGGAATTTTTGTTGCTTTCATTGCTAAATCATCAGTAATAATAATCCCTGTAAATCCTAGATTTTCTCTTAAAATATTATGCACTCCTTTAGATAATGTTGCTGGATTTTCACTATCAATACTTGTTACTATATTATGGCTAACCAATACAGCCTCAGCTCCTGCTTCAATTCCAACTTTAAATGGAATACAGTCATTGTTTATTATACTCTCATAACTTCTTGTATCAATTGAACTTGATTTGTGTGTGTCTTTATTATTTCCATATCCGTGGGAAATGTTTTAAACAATATGACACCTTAGTTTCTTTACTTGCACTTATTACCTCTTTTGCATAGTTAGATGTAAGTTCCTTATTTTCTCCTAATGTCCTTTTATACATATAATCATTAGTACTTGTTGCAATATCAACTACTGGTGCTAAATTTAGATTTATTCCTAACTCATATAATAAATTACTTTTGTTAATCGTATCTTGTTTTATTAAGTCAAATCCACCTTCTTTGTATAATACTTGTGGTGATTTAAATTTACTTTGTGTTAAATTGCTATTACTACTTATTCTAACAACACTTCCTCCCTCTTCGTCAACTGCTGTAATTAGAGGAACTTTTGATACATTTTGTACATTACTAATCATTGCAATAACTTGTTCTTTTGTCTTATCTTTGAAGTCTTTTTCAAAAAATATATATCCACCAAAATTATAATTATGTATGTTTTCTATTGCATTTTCTTCATTATATCTTACTAGGAATATTTGCCCTATCTTTTCTTCTAATGTTAATGTTCTTAGCTTTTCATATGCATCATTATAATATTTTGTAAAAATCCCATTATCTCTCCATTCTTCTGGAATTTTGTCATCAGTCCTTGGTATGACTTTTTCTATTTGAATATCTCCATTAGAAATATTTTTTTCATTATCACTATATATTAACATTACACCTATAATTATTATAAATGCTGTAATTAAAATAATAATCTTCTTTGCCATGTTATAATCCTTTCTAATAATTATTGTTATATTTTATGGCATATTTATTTATATGTTACTTCTACTTAATTCTATATTCTTTTAGCTTTTCTTTGTCTTCTTGGCTAACTCTATAACTATCTCTGCACTTTGATATTGCTTTATTAATTGTAAATTTATTAAGTTTATGATGTTTCAAGTATTCAAATGCTTGATCTCTATTCTTTATTACAATTTCACACATAAGCCATGCTACAGCCATATTAACATAGTATTCCTCTTCACTATATAATGTATCTATTATTTCAAATATTTCTGTTAAATCTGTTAAAGCAGTATAATTAAATAATATCCTAACTCCAATTCTTCTAATAAATGTATTATTATTTTTAATATATTCTTTAGCTAATTCCAAATATTGCTTTTCTTTTCCCTTGATTTTAAATGTCATTATATCAACTGTTGCCCAGTTATCAATTACTACTTTTGAAATATATTGTTTTTTTGTTTCAATATCATTTATATTGTTTATTAATAATACATTTATTATTGTATTTTCATAGTATTTATTATTAGTCTTTTCTAAGTAGCTTATATAATTTCCTTTTATAATTTCTTTTGCAATTTTTCTTAGGTCTGGCGTTGGTATTCCCAAAAGCTCCATATTTGTATTTATTGTTTTTTTAGCAAATTCTATCTTGTCTTCTCTTTTTATGCTTTTTAAATATTTATTAAATTCTTCAATATCATTATTGTTCCAGTTTTCTTTTATTAAATTCATTTTTGTTTTTCCTTTTCTATTTATTAAGAGCAAGGGACTGAAAATCCTCTGCTCTTATCATACTATAACTTTATCAATCATTTCAATAGTTTTTATTGTCTTTATGTTTTGCTAGCTTTTTCTAATTAATATACCCAAAATCTTCAAAGTAATTATACATTTCTAAGACAAACTTACAAAGTCCAAAACAGCACTCCTCAACGTCTTCGTCTGTTATATTAAGACTTGAATCTAATATAGTTCCATATTTATTTATATCACATTCTTTATTTTCTAATTCTGGGTATTCTTGAAATAGTTTCTTATTTGGATTTCCATGTTTTATGGAATTATTAATCATTCTATATTTGTTATATATATCATAATAGGTATTATCCTTCATACTATACTTATATTTTTCACATACACTTTCTATTTTTTCCTCTAATGATTTTTTATAGTCATTAGATGGATTTAATGATACTTTTAAGAACTGTTCTAAAGTGCTGTACATACCAGTAATTGCAGATAGTCTATTCATATACTCAGTGCTTTCTTTTGCAAAATCATACATTGCTTTATATTCCTGATTGTCGCTACTAAATTTATAAAATTGACAAAAGCTTTTTGATATATATTCTGCTGTTTCTTTTATTACGTTGCTATTATTATATGACTTACATATTAATAATTCAGTTATTAAGAAAAGTTCTAACTTTTCTTTTGTAAAGTCTAATTTTTTCATATTTTCTCTCCAATTATTTTTTACATTATACAATCTATTTTTTCTATATATTTGAAAAGAAGTAACCATAATTGATTACTTCTCTTATCTATTACTATATTTGGATTTTAAAATCGTATTTAGTAATTACTAGTCTCCATATGTTGCAAATCCTGAAAGATCAACTTTTGTATCACCTTTAACTGTTATTGTAACTTCTCCCTTAGTAATATTAGTAAATGTCATAGTAACATTTTCATTGTTAATTCCAAATGAGTCAATGAATTCTTGCATTAATTTTGTATCTGCTTCACTAAGTTCTTTACCTGATGAAAGTGTGATTTTTTCATCAACTGCATATTTTTGTAATACAACTGAATCATTATTAGCTACTTTAGTTGTTAATTTGTCTAACATATCTAATTTAGATTTTCCTAATTTTGCTGTTAATGTATTGTCATCAGCAGGATCCTCTTTTTCTGTTGTTGCAATTGTAACATTAACTTTTGCACCATCAGTAAATCCTGTGATATCAACATTAGCATCCTTAACATCAATAGCTAAGTTAAGCTTTGTAACATCTAATGAACCATCATTAGGTGATGTTACTTTAACTTCTCCAGCTTCTGAGTTAATTTTAACTGTTCCAGAAATTCTTGATGTTTGGTCATTTGAAGCAAAGTGTATTGTAGCTGGTTTAGTTACATCATATCTACCATTGTTGTTGTTTGTGAATGTTAAGTCTGTATTGATATCTCCTTTTGGAGCGTTAACTGTTAATTCCTTATTATCATCAGCTGTAATTGACATATTAGTATTTGTTGTTTTAGCTGTTATACCATTTATTGTAGCTGTAGAACCCTTTACTAATGTATATGTATTTTCTCCTGTAACTTCAGCACCATTATTTAAGTAAACTTCTGTATCTGCATCATTATTAGTTAATGCTAATATTAATCCATTTCCTCCAACAGAAAGTTTTGATAATTTTGCTCCGCTTTCTACTTCTACAGTTCTGTCACTAGCAATTCCATTTCCAATAACTTCAACTTCTTTTCCTTCAAATTTAGTTGCTGGTATTGTTACAGTGTCACCACTTGCACTCTTATCTTCTGTTAATGCAAGAGTTATTTTTGTATCGTTTACTGTTATTTTATCATTTTCAACTAATGTTGAAGCAAATGTTAAAATATCATTAAATTCTGGTGCATAATTGTTGCTTCCTATTGTAATAGGATTTTCAATATCTCCATTTATAACTACTTTACCATCTACATTTACAAATAATGTGTTTGCAACTGCTTTTGCTTTATCAGCTTCAACATCTAAATCACCTTTTACAACTTTTAATCCATTAATTGCTGGTGCTGTTGCATATGTGCTTGGTGCTGTTGCATAGCTTCCTGTAACATATCCAACTAAGCCTGATTCTCCAGTTACATTTCCAACTGTTGCTATTATTTTAACAACATATCTTTGGTCTTGTGCTAAACCTTCAATTGTTAAATATTTCTTTGTAGCATCATCTTTATCTACTGTAACTACAGCATTTTTTGTTTCCTTGTTATTTTCTAATGTATAATCTTGGTTATTTGCATCTTTTAGAACTTTGTTTACTTCTGCTTTATATGTAGCATCTGTTCCATTAACTGCTATAGGGTTAGCTAAAACATATGTTAATGATTTATCTGTTCTTGAATCTAAAGCTCCAAGTAATGTAGTTGCATCAATGTAGAAGAATGGTGTTGAAGTTGCTGGTTTTGTATTTTCAACATATTCTAATTGATTTGCATTTTTGTTTACAACGATTGTTGCTCTATATATTGTATTTGCTGCTAATCCTGTTATTGTGGCAGTATGTTTTTCAACATCTACTGTAGCAGTAACTGTATTATCTGCTTGATATTCATTGTTAGAATCTAATTTTTCAAATGTAACAGTATATGGTGTAGTTGCATCTACATTTTCTTTTTTATTTGAATCAGCAAATGTAATTACCTTGTCTCCATCTTTTGTAACATTGAATTCTACAGCTGTTACAACATTTAATTCTTTAACTTCTACAACATCAGATACTACTTCTGCTGAATTAGTTGTATCTATTGCATCTCCTGTAACAGTTATACCAACTTTATATTTTCCAGCTTTAGCCATATTACTTGTAAAGTCAACTTTATTTGCCTTGCTAATAGGTTTTACTGCAACTATTTTTCCGTTTCCATCATATAGAACAGCTTCTCCTGTTACTGATTTAGCATTTTCATCTTTATCTAAAATTGTAAATTCTGCTACTGTTACTTCTTTTAATACTGGTGCTTTTACTTTAACTACTGCTTCTTCAGTTGTTGCTCCATATTTTGGTATTCCTACATTAGGTATTGTAGCTTTATTACCAAATTCATCTGTTAAAACTAGGCTCATAGTTTTGTTTCCATCTGGTAATACATAGTCAAGTGCTTTGTTTGCTAATTTGTTGCTTACATTCTCAAAAGATTTTGTTACTCCATCGATAGTATATTCAACCTTAACTATTTTTCCTTCTCCATATCCTTCTAAAGATAATGCTGCTGTTGTAGCACTTTGACGTGTTACATTTATTTTTGCAGCTGCTGGAGTAAGAATTTTTACATTTATATTAGTTCTTGCTAATATAACCTTCTTTGTTTTTGTAGCATCTACTAGTTCTAATGTATATGTTCCGTTTTTTGTTCCATCTGTAGCAATTCCTAAATCTGAACTTAAATCTTTACCTGTTATTTCAGCTTTGTTTGAGTTTGCAGCAAGGCTACCTATTGATACACCTTTTACTACTTCTGCACCATTTGCATCATATACATTTAATTCTAATGTTTTTGCTTCATTAGATATTTTAGAATTATCAACATCTACAACAAGTTTTAAATTATCAGCATCTACTGAATTATCAAAGTTTTGATTATTAACAACATTGTTTGCACCAACTGTTAGTGTATATCCACCTTCAACTGGTTGAACATTTGTTGGTTTTCTATCTCTTGATGTTGTAACGTTTCCTACATAGAAACCTTTTGTTCTATAAGCATCATCTGAATCTACTACATTTTGTATTGTATCTTCAACATTTGCTGCTTCTAAGTATACTCCACTTAATGTTTTATTTCCTACATAGTGGCTAAGCATATCAAATGCATCATCTGAATCTACTAAACCATCTCCATTTGTATCTCCATAAACTATTACAGTATATGTTGTACTTCCAGATTTGAATGTATCTCCTGTTCCAACTATTGTATCTTCTGATGCAACAGTATTTCCATTAAAAGCTGTAATGTTAAATTCATTTTTTAAATCTTTTATTGTTACGTTGTCTCCCACATTTAATATATATGGTACTACATTTTCAACTCCACCTAAAGTTGCATATTTTCCTAAACTTCTTGTTGATGGGTCAACTTCAGCTGCAGAAACTTTAGATAAACCAGCTAAACCAGTTGTTGCTAATATACCTGCTAATGCTAAAGATGAAACTACTTTTAAATTTTTATTCACTTTGAATTCCTCCTAAAAATATTATTTAATTTAATATATTTTATTATAATATATTTAATTTAATGAACATTATTTTGTGTATATAGACTATTACTTATTACTTTTGTAATAGTCTATACTTATTATAAATTACATAAAAGTAATATATTTTTAAATTATTTGTTTTTTCTTATTGCTAAAACTGCTCCTGCTACTATTACTACTAAAGCTATTCCTGCAACATATGCATATACTGGTGCACCTGTTTGTGGATATTTAACTTTTCCATCATCTGATGGTTTTGTTGTTCCTGTTGGAGCTGGTGTTTGTGTTCCTGTTGGAGCTGGTGTATCTGTTACGTCTGGAACTTCTGGTGTTGGTGTTGGTTCTGCTGCTTCAACTACTATTGTTGTTTTAACTGCTGGTAGTGTTTCTGTTGTTCCATTTGCTTTGAATTCAGTAACTTCAAAATTAGCTTCTTTATTTTCTGTTATATCAGCTTTTGCTTTGAATGTCATTTCAATTTTTCCTGTATTTACTGTTTGTGAAGTACTAGCAGCTGCTAAACTTAACACACCATTTCTATTTCCTACTTCTGGAGCTAAATCTCCTGATTTTGTTGTTACATATTCTAATAAATCTGTATTGTATGCTAATTTTAAGTTGTATCTACTTGTATCTGTTGGTACAGATATTGTAACTGTTACATTTTCTCCTGCTTTTACTTCTGTTGGTACGCTCATTTCTGCTGCGTTAACATTTGTTCCTAATATAGCAACTAACATTGCTACTATTGTCATAATTCCTACTATTGTTTTTTTCATTTTAAAATCCTCCTAATTTTTTGATTTTTTCTTTTTTGTTTTTTTGAGGTCCTCGTTTGCTATACCTCTCGAGCCTTGAATATGCGTCTAGTTAATCCTCCTGGATTGCAAGTTACCAAAGTTACTTCTCTCCTACCTTTTGTATTCTGGTTAATACCTCTATCGGTATCATCTGGCATTGACGTGAATATATCATAAATCTTGTATGTAACACTTGAACCGTCTGCTTTGTTGATTACATAAAACGTATCTCCAATGCTTAATTCTTTCAAGCGTCCAAACTGTGTACTTATGTTATGTCCCGTTACTACCATATTCCCTGGCTTGTTTACTTTAGCGCCATAGAAATGTGTTACTGAGAGTTTTAGTGCTTTATTAGTAGTTTGATTTAATATGGATTTTTTTACACCAATCTTATCAATTACTATTTGCCCTATAACCTGATATCCTCCAATCTGGTCTGGGAAATCGTCTTGCGCTGGGCTTTTAGCTTCTTCCTCTGGAACATCGTTTTCTTCCAGCATTTCAATTTCTTCATCTTCATCATCGATGATATTAGCTTCATTAACAATGTTCGTTTCGTTTTCGGCTTTATTTCCCAAGTGCTTATCTTTTATTACAGTAGCATATACTACTACACCTGTAATTAATAAGATTACTACTAATATTAAAGCTATTTTCTTTTTACTATTTTTTTTGCCTTCACGTTCTTTGGTATGCTTGCCTTTTGAAAAAGCTGTTCCCACTTTGGCTTACACAATACACCTCCCTTCTTTTCTTTAGTTGTCTGCTGATATTTTATTCTATTGTATTATAAAAGTCAATACTTTTTCTTAATTTTTTTTTAACATTTTTTTCTTTTTTTGGCAATTTTGTAACATTTTTGTAACATTTTATAAAACAGTCGTTTTTTATCGTTGTTTGTTGCCGATTTTTCATTGTTTTTATGTATTTAAAAATATTATATTTATATTACATCTCATTTGGTTATCGTATTTTTTCTGAAAAGCTTATATAATATTAATCTTGTTTTAATATGAATACATTTTATTCTATAATTTATAACAAAAATAGTATCAATTATATTGATACTATTTTCTTAATATTTATTTTAATCCCCAAAATCTTTTTATATTTTCTGGTTCTTCTATTCTTATAAATTCGTTTTTTATAACTTTTCTAGGGTTTTCCTCTGTTAGTTCTATAATTTTAGTTTTTTCAATTATTTTTGACGTTTTTTTCATTATATCATCCATTTGAGTATATGTTGTTTTTGGGGCATGTGTGTCAGTTCCTAGAAAATGTATTGCATTTGCTTTTAGTAATTTTACTACAGCTTGCTTTGATTTGTTTCCATATCTACCTACTATGCTTCCATAGTTTGATTGTAGTAATGCTCCTTTTCTAACCCATTCTACTGCTACATTAGGATTTTCTCTAACTATATCATATCTTTCAGGATGTGCTATTATTGGCTTATATTTTGAAGTTATTAATTCTTCTATCGTTCTATCTAAATAGAGTACTTCTAAGTGCATTGGTATTTCAAATAATACATATCTGCTATTTGCTAGTGTTGGTATAGTTTGTTTTTTTATTAGTTCTGTTAGATTTGCATTTATAAATGCTTCTGCTCCATTATGTAATATAACATTTATATTGCTTTCATCTACTTTCTTTTGTAAGCTTTCTATCATTTCTTGTCTTCTTGCACTATTTACATCATATTCATTTTCAATATAATGTGAAGTTGTAATTATTTCTTCAAATCCTGCTTGTTCTGCTTCCTTAATCATTTGCATTGTTTGCTCTAAATTTCTTGAGCCATCATCAATGCCTGGCAGAATATGCGTATGCATATCTATCATTTTTTATTTTCCCTTCATAAATTCTGTACTAATTATTATCTTTATTTGATTTGAATATATCATACATTTCATCTAGTTTAGTTTGTCCATTTTTTGCATTATATAAGTTACTATAACTGTTTGGTTCATTGCTTGCATCATATAATTTACTATAATTATTTGTTTCGTTATTTGGATTATTAAAATTGTTATAGTTTTTTAGTTCAATATTCTGATTATTTTGATTATATGGATTATTATAATTACTGTAATTATTGTTTGCTTTTAAATCTTCTGCTATTGAACGCATTTCGTTCTCATTTTCTTTATTTAATATTCTTTCTATTTTAAAACTTGGTGTTTCTTCTTTTTCTTCTCTACTATGAGTTTCATGTTGTGAGTAATAATAGTGATTTTCATATTTTTTCTTTGATAATTTTACTTTATTTAATACTACTCCTACTACACGCCCACCAACATTTTCAATTTGTTTTTTTGCTTCTTTTATGTCTTCAATTTTTGTACTTTTTTGTGATGCTACTAATATTGTGTAGTCGACATGTCTTGATAAAATTGCTGAGTCAGTAACTATTAGGCATGGTGCACTATCTATAATAATTATGTCAAATATTTCTTTTAGCTGTTTTACTAAGTTTGTTGTTTTTTCTGAGTTTAATAATTCTGCTGGGTTTGGTGGAATATTTCCTGCTGGTATTATACATAAATTGTCTATGTCTGTTGTTTGCAAGCATAGTTTTATGTCAATATTTTTTTCAATTCCGCCACTTGTCATTCCTGATAAATAATTTGATAGACCTGGATACATGTCTACCCCAAATATGTTGTTTTGACGTGGTCTTCTCATATCAGCATCTATTAATACTACTTTTTTTCCAGTTTGTGCAAATGTGATTGCAGTGTTAGCTGCAATCCATGATTTTCCTTCTCCCTGCACTGTACTTGTGAATAATACTGATTCTCCATTTTCCTTTTTTCCCATATATTGAATATTAGTTCTTAATATTCTAAATGCTTCTGATACTGGTGATTTAGGGTCTAATTTTGTTATTAATTCCTTTTTCACTTGTTTTTCCTCACATAATATATTTATAAATATATTCTTTCTTTTCTATATTTTATTATGTTAATTTGCTAGCTTGAACTTAATTGAATTTTACTAATGGTAACTCTGATAATACTGGAAGTCCTAATTCTCTTTCTATATCCTTTGCGCTGTTTATTGTATTGTCAAGTAATTTTATTAATGTTAGTATTCCTACTGATAATATAAATCCTATCGCTGCAGATATTAATAATGTTTTTTTAGTATTAATATTACTTGGATATTCTGGTTGCTCTGCTTGGTCTACTATATTGATATTATCCATTTTATACCATTCTTTTATTTGCTTTATAAATACATTTGTAACTTCATTTGCTATTCTTGTTGCTCTATATGGATTTGTGTCAGTTACTGATACTTGTATTACTTGTGTTCCTGTTTTTGAAGTTACTTTTATCATTGATTTTAATTCATCTTCTTTAACATCTGTTAAATTTAAGTTATCTAGCACTTCTCTTACTACATTTGAACTTTGTGCTAATACTTGATATGTTGCTATTAATTGGTTATTTATTGTAATATCAGTTGTTGTTATTCCTTGGTTGTCTACTGCTCCTGAATTAACTGATTCACTTGATTTTGCAAGTAGCATTGTTGCTGTTGCTGTATATTTTGGTTCTTTAAACATTTTGCTATATGTAACACCAACTGTTGCGCATAGCATAATTGCTAACATTATGATATACCATCTTTGTGCATAGGCTTTTAAAAATTCTTTAATATCAATTTCTTCCATTTTCTTTTCTTCCTTTGTCAAATATTTTTATACATTATACATTTTACATTTTAACATAGTAAATTTTAGTATGCAATATTTTAATAAAAAAAATAGCAAAAATTTTAAAATTCTTGCTATTTTGTATTTAACTTATATTTATCAGTTCTTGATTGTTTTGTTTTTTTACTATATTGCACCAGTTCTTTTTATTACTGTTCCTATAGTTTTTAATATTATTTTTAAGTCTAGTTTTAGACTTTTATTTTGTATGTAATATTGGTCACATTGTAACCTTTTCTCAAAACTTGTATTATTTCTTCCATTTACTTGCCAGTATCCTGTTATTCCTGGTTTAGATTGAATTATGTATTTATAATATCCACCTATATCTTCTTTTTCTCTTATTAAATATGGTCTAGGTCCAACTAAGTGCATATGTCCCATCAAAACATTTATAAATTGTGGGAACTCGTCCAAACTTGTTTTTCTTAATATCTTTCCAACTTTTGTAATACGTGGGTCATTTTTTAACTTTTTATTTATTTTATATTCTTCTCTTGCTTCTTTATTTGAAGCTAAGTATTCTTCAAGTTTTTTATCTGCTTCTATATGCATTGTTCTAAACTTATAAAATCTAAATACTTTACCATCTTTTCCTATTCTCAGTTGTTCATAAAATATTGGTCCATCATGTTCTCTCTTTATAAATCTTAAAGCTATTACAAATAGTGTAAGTGGTATTAGTATTATTGTACCAACAAGTCCAGCAACAATATCAATTAGTCTTTTTACTATATTATAAACTGTATTTTGAGATTTAGTTACTATAATATTTCTTTCTACTTCTTTTTCCATTGTAGAACTAATTTTTGTAGCAACATCTATCACAATTAATACCTCCCCTTAATTTTATTTTATCTTTTAAATATGGAACTATAAGTTCCATATTTTTCTATAGACATTTAACTTGTCCACTAAATTTATTATACACTATTTTCCCTAATATGTAAAGACTTTTTCAAAAAAAAATTGTTAATTTGTGTTATATTTTTGTAATTTTTTTGTTATTTTTGTAACATTTTTGTTATTTTCCATTTTTATGCATTGATTTTTGCTGACTTCATTAATTTGGTATATCTTAGTAATTACCTTTTTGTGTCAACTTTTTCTTTTTTATTTGATAATCTTTTATCTTTTTTGTGTATTAAAGAAATTATTCTATGTATTGCATCAACTATTATAAAGCTTATTGTAGCACCTATTGTATCAATTATTACATCTGAAAATAGCCCTGCTCTTCCATCTACAAACAATTGATGAAATTCATCTGTACACGCATATACAAAGCACACTACGATTGATATAATACAATATACAAGTTTATATTTTCCTTTTATTTGATATATTAGATTTAACACTAATATATACAATATGAAATATACTGAAGCATGGGCAAATTTACGAAGTAGTCTGTTTAATTTTAGTATTAAAGTTTCTTTTTGCTTAGTTTGATTGTTAGATGTATTTGTTGTTCTATTTTGATTTTTTATTTGTTTTTGCTGGCTATATCTATCTTCTTCATTTAAATTTGCTTGTCCTATTCTTATTTTTTCTTCATTATTGCTAATTATATCTAGGTTTGATTTTGCTTCAAATTTCTCTACAGCTTTGTTTACAATTTCTAAACTTTGCCTGTTTGATTCATCTGCTGGTACTGATGAAAAGCAAAATATTATTGCCATCCATGTAACAACAAGAATGGCTGATATTGTTATTTTTGTTTTTTGGTTCATTGAATCTCCTTAAAATGTTTTATTTTTTTATAATTCTTTTTATTTTTCTTAAAGCTCTACTTAACATATTATTTTTGTTTGCATATTTTTTTACTAATTTGTCAAATTCTATACTATCAAGATTATCGAAAAATTTATCTCTATTTTTATTGATTTCAACTGACTTTGTCATACTTGGATTATATCTAATAGCTTCTTCAAAATTAACTTCTTTATATGTTATTTTATCTTTTATTTTTTCAAATAATTCTCTTCCTTTGTTAGAATTTACAATTACTAATGATGTTCCTTTATTGTCGTCCATTTCAGGTATTATATTTTCTATTCCCCAAAAGTCTGCTAATGTTATATCTGATACTCTATTTTTCTTTTTAAATGAACAACTATAGCATGAATCCCTTAGTGCTATATCCTGTAAAAACGCCTTAATATATAAATCTTTGTTATGATTATTCTTGTATTCACTGTCCTTGTATACAAAATTTACATTATATTCTTTCCATCCATTATCTTTATTTCTAAAGCTAATTTCTTGCGGTATTTCTCTGTCTATCTTTTTTCTGTATTCTTTATACTTTACCCAAACTTTAGGTGATGGTACTCCATGACAAATTATATCTTGCGTGTATAATCTATCATACTCTTTTCTCAGGAAACTTTTTAATCCCTCTATTTGACATGGAGTTCCAGTAAATAAAACATGCCTATCATTTTCTAAAAATTCTTTTGCTTTTTTATACGTGTCTCCTATTGAACTTTGCACATACTTTGAGCCTCTGAATTTCGCCAATTCGTTTTTATTTTCAATATGTGTATGATAAACATTGAACTGTTCGTCAAAACTTGCTCCAAATACAATTCCGTTTCTATCTAATATTTCTTCCGCTAGCAAAGTAAATATTCCACCAGAAGAACTTTCTTTTCTTACATTTTCATCTTTGTTATATGCTGCATATGCTGTCGGTTTATTTTCATTTTTTTCACTATTTAATACTGGGCATACTTTTCTACAAAGCCCACATTCTATGCATTTTTCTTTATCTATTATTGGATATTTAAATCCTCTTTCGTCTTGGTGCATTGTAATTGCATCCTTAGGACATATATTATAACAAGCGTGACACCCACAACACTTGCTTTTATCTTCTAAAACTTTCATATCAAAGATATTCCTCTCTTTAAACTATAGTTTTATTCGTCACATATCTTTTTCAAAAATTCTTCTGATTTGTTTTGTTCTTTTTCTAAAATTGTATATCCTTTATAATAATTATGTTCCAAATTTTCTTTTGTAATTTTTCCATTAAATCTTCTATTTTCAAGTACAAAGGTATCTATAAAGTTTTCTATTCTTGCATTCATTGATTTTAGGTTATCTTCTCTATTAAAAACTACAAATGGATTATTAAATATAAATGAGAATACTGATGCATGGAACGAGTCTGTGCATATTAAAAAGGCATTATGAATTAAGTATATAAATTCTGATGGTCCTATATTATAATATTTACTATCCTGATTCATTACATCTATAATTTCTAAATTGTTTTCTTTCGCAAATGTGTTTATTTCCTTCATTCTGTCATTGCTTATGTTTCCTAAAAAGTATAATAATATATATTGTGTGTTTTCCAAATGCTGTCTTGGTTTTTTTTCAACTTCCATCCATTCCTCTTTAGATAACAATAAAGTAGGGTCTACTAATACTTGAACATCTTTTCTATCTGTACATTCTTCAATAATTTTTTTTGCATTTTCTTCTCTTACAGATAATAATTTGAATTTTGATAATTTTTCAAATTTTATTTTATCTTCTTCACTTATTTCACTAACTCCTATACTTGCTGCATAAGAATTTTTTTTATTATTATCTATAAACTCTAAAAAAAATAAATCATTTTTTTTAAAGCTAGGATTCCATATTTGGTCTGAGCCAACAATAAATGAGTCATAATAATTATTCAATTTGTTACTAGCATTTCTAATTTCATTTATTTTTATATTTTTACCAAATTCATCAAAGTATTTATTTTTTAATATCTTTTTTCTATATCCCTTATAATTAATAATATACTTTATAATTGATTTTATTTTATCATTTATTGTTTCTTTTACAACTATCTCTTCACTTAAATAGTTGTTAATTAATAAATATTTTTGAAGTGCATATGCTTGCAATCTATTTCCAAAGTTATACTTGTCATAAATTGTTACAGTTGCGATTTTTTTCATTTTCCTACCCTCTTTATTATATTTTTTAAAATTTTTTCCTTAACATACTTATATTCCTCAGTTTTTCTAAAACACACTATAATAAATAAATTTACAACTATCGTACATATTAATAATTTTATTATTAAATTTACTGCTAAATTAAATTTTATATAGTTGCAAATTTTGCTTACACATAATGCTACTATTACTGTAAAAGAAAAGTATTTTAGGTATGTTTTAAAATAATTTGATAAACTTTTTTTGAAACTATATTTATATAATATTAATGGTTCTAACCACAATGACACTGTTACAGCACTTATTGTTGTTCCAATAAATACACCAATTGTTCCAAATTTTATTCCTAAAATAATAGATATAAATAAATTCACTAGTGCCTCAATTATTGACTTCCATCTATCTTTGTAAAAAAGTCCAGCTGCTTCTCTAAACATAATGATAGACTTTCTCATACCATTTATATAAAAATTTAGTATTAAAATACATACGATACTCATTGGAAATATATACTCTTTACTTGCCCACCATTCAATAAATGTATTAATTACGCAAATTAATGTTATTGAACTAAATGAATATATCCAAAATGTTAAGAAATTTATTTTTTTAAATATACTATATTCTTTTTCTTCATTTTCTTCTGCATATAAATTACCAATAGATGAAGTTAAAGCAATATAACCTTGTCCAAAAATTAAATTCAGTGAATTTATTACCATATAATAGTTTGAGTAGATTCCCACTTCTACTAATCCTATAATTTTTGAAATAAGAATATTGTCTGTTGAATTAATTAAAGTATTTCCAATTTTATGCATCATCATTGCTTTAATATTAGTAGTTATATCTTTTTTCTCTCTATTATCTAATTCCTTTACTTCTTTATTGTTCAAAAATATATATTTTCTTTTTGTAATTTCAGATAGAATAAAGTTTTCTACAAATGTTGAACATACTTGAATAACCATATATCCTACTAAGTCTTTCCTTAGAATTAAATATAAAATCTGAAATACCTTAAAAAGACTATATATCATATATCTATATATATTTACTATGTATTTCTTTTGGTCTGCAACCATTAAGTTCCATCTATATGAATAAAAATATGAAATTGATGTGTTGAATACAAATAAAACATATATAAGATATACATTTTCTAGATTTCCCATATCTTTTATTAATAAATGAAGAAATGGCATAAATAGCAATCCAGCTATTGTTATAAAAATTCCTATAGACGTATATAATTTTTTATATAACAGCATTAGTGATTTGCATTTTTCTTTATCTTCTTTAGCTAAAGGCTTGTATAAACTATAATTAATAGCTTCTCCTACTCCTAGTTCAGCTAATGACAGTACTTGCAAAATATTGGTTAGTAATCCATTTAAACCTAAATATTCACTTCCTAAATATTTAATGAAAAAATTTCGAACTATAAAATTAATTATTAATCCAATAATATGAAATATTACAGAAATTGTAGTGTTCTTAATGCTTTTTTCTACTCTCATATTCTAAAATCCATTCCTTTTTTATATCAATAAATAATTCTAAATATATAACATATAATGTTACTTCATGTCTTATTAAACTACCAAAGTCTGGTTCAAACAAGTTTGCAATTGCCATATATCCAAATATAATAGCTATATATATATAATATTTTTCCTTTTTTTGTTTTATTACATATGCTGTAATTCTTATCAATGATATTATTAAGTATAATTGGTAAATAATAAAAGGTATGTATTTTATTCCTTTCGTAACTAATTCAATTGGAAATATCATTCTTATAAAATTAATTACATAGTTAATCATAAAAACTATAACACTTCCATTATTTGTTATCCAGTCATTTATTATTGTTATTGCGTCATATGATTCCAATCTATTTTGATTAATTAATATCCTTAAGTTTAATAAATAATTATAACTCGATGGTGATATATTTTTCAAAACCACTAATCCTAAAAAGCATATTATTGATGAGTATACTATTATTTTTATAATATTGTTCTTTTTGCCTTTAGACATTAATAAATATATCAGCATCGTTACAATTCCTATAGCATAATAGTATACTCTAAATACCATTCCTTCTATTATATATATTATTAACAAAGGGTATGGATTTCTTCCACCTTTTCTTATATATAAATACATTATTATCCAAAACAATAGTTGTATTAATTCTTTACTAATTCTAAATAAATACATATTAGCAAGAGCAATGGTTAGATATATAAATATCATATCTGTTACTGTAATACGTTCAAATCTTAGTAAGTAAATTATTGTTATAATTGATAAAAGAATTGTTAAAAGATATGCCCATTGAGAAAAAGTTGTAAAATTAAAAATATTAATTATGCTAAAAAACTTTCCTGTAAAAACATATGATGCATCAAAATATCCATAGGCTGTTCCATTTACAATAGATAAAATTCCTGTTGAATCGTAAAAATATTTATTTGGTAGTCTTGGAATAAAAAATATTTGCATTAAAATAGAAACAAACAATATCATTAATATAAAAAATATTTGGTCTGCTCTTTTAAAAACTTTTTTCATATGTAATTTACTCCTATACTATAATTTTTTTAATTATTTGATTTTCGTATTCAGCATTTGTTAATGCTGTTTTTTCTTTTCCACCAGCTTCACTTACAAATTTTCCATCAATTTTAATCTTCTTTTTTGCTCCCATTAAATACCAACAATATTCAATATCTACGTGCCCAATATCTATTGCTTGAATTCCTAGTGTCCCTAAGTCATATGCTAATATAGTAGCTGTGGGTCCAAGTGCAATTAATACTAATCTATTTTCAACATTATTTATTATTTCCTCTTTTATTTCTTTAATGTTTTCATAAGCGTTTTTACTAGGACAAATAATCCTCTTTATTGATTTAGAATTTTTAAACAAGTCATTGCCAATACCTAATTTTGTATATTCACCTTCAACTATTAAAATGTCTCGTTTATTCCATATCAATCTTAATCTGTCAAATTTTGTCTTCATTAAATTTTTATCTTTATTTTTATATCCTATATACGGTCTTGTAATATTAGTGTTTCCATATATCTTGTCTGATAAAATATATTTTTTAAGTTGTGTAAAATTTTTTACACAAAATTTTGACCAATAAGCCTTGGATTCTAATGTCCTATTACTTATATCTATTAAATTGTCTGGTAAACATATTAATATTTTTTTGTTATCTGTTTGTATAACTTCTTTTAATCTTTTTGTTAATTCTTCATTTGAATCTTGAAATGAATTTTGTTTTATATTAAGCATCCATTTAAATTCTCCGTCACCAAACCTTGATATTGAATATCCTTCATTTACAATTTTATGTATTGTATCATCAAATGAAAGAATATGTATTTTTTCATTTTTAGTAATTTTCTTATAATTTTTATAATAAAGAAGATAGTATATACAATTTCTTACTAGTTTTAAAATTTCTTTCATACTAAACTCCTTTTCGTTTTAGATTTATAAATTGCCCTAACAATTTTGCACATATCTTTATTCCTAATACATTTGAGATAATCTTACAATATTTAACCTTTTTACATTCATCATATTTCATTAACCATTTATATTCATAAAACTGTTCTTTTACATTGTTGCTAACTTTTTCACAATTTTTACTATTGATGACACCTAATGTCATACAATATTCATAAGCTAAAAAATTTAACAATACATCGTTTGCATCATCATTCGCATATTTAGTTATTATCTTATATAAATCATTTATATGACTTAGCTTTACCTTTTTGCTTGTAGATTCTTTATGTTGAACATATACATATGGATTCTCATTAATTACTTTAGCATTTTCAATATTTATGTATTTTATCAACTGAGCGCACCAATCTATATCCTCTGATAACATTCCTTCTGGAAACTTTATATAATTATCTTTAACTATAGATGCCTTTATAATTTTGTCCCATGGACAACCTTTAAAATAATTTGTTTTAATTAAATCCATAAATGTTAAATTACTTGTATTTAATTTTCTTTTTTCAACAGTTGTATCTAATCTTTCCCAATATTTTTTATATCCATAGATTATCATATCTGGAGCCGCTTCAATAGCATTTAATATTTTATATATAAATTGTGAATCTGAAATATAGTCATCTGAATCTATAAACATTAAATATTCTCCTACAGCTTTATCAATGCCTATGTTTCTTGCTCTAGCCTGTCCACCGTTTTCTATATGGTATACTTTTATGTTTTGATTTTTCATTTTATACATATCACATATATTAGGTGTATTGTCTGTTGAACCATCATCTATTATTATTATTTCAATATTGTTTTCACTATAATTTATCGAATCTATACATTTTTCTATATATGTTTCTACATTGTATGCTGGAATAATTATTGAAAGCTTTATTTTCTCCACTTTACACCTTCTTTTTTATCCTATTTTCACTTATATATATTGTGTTATTTTCAATATCCTTACTAATTGTATTTCCTGCACCTATTACTACATTATCTCCTATTGTTACACCTTTTAAAATAGTTACATTTGCTCCTATCCAAATATTGTTGCCAATCTTAACTTTATTCGTTACAAATTTTGTCATATCATTTTTATAATCGTGGTCATGGTCAAAAATCATAACATTTTGTCCACAAATAACATTGTTTCCAATATCTATTTCATCATGACAATTAATTGAACAGCCATCATTCAAAAAGCAATTATCTCCAATATTTATTTTTCCACCATCATATACTCTGAATGATACATTATATCTAGTTCTGAATTTTCTTCCCATATTTAATGTAGATTTTCTCTTAATTGCAAAATGAAATCCATTATTCATTTTTGGTATGCCTTTAAAATAAATCCTATTAAAATATATAATCTTATATAATATTAACTTAATTATTCCTATTAGTAAATTAATATATTCGAACAGCATACTTCCTCCCACTACTCACATTGTAGTCTAATATATTCTTCCTCTAACTTCTTTCCTTCTTCTTCAATGTTAAATCCACTTTTTGTTATGT
Organism: uncultured Clostridia bacterium; assembly: GCA_948919095.1. Lineage (GTDB taxonomy): Bacteria > Bacillota > Clostridia > TANB77 > CAG-508 > CAG-793. The sequence continues at coordinate 26,089 of CAQYCU010000014.1, forward strand.
TGTCGTTTTGATTTTCCCTAGAATATTCCTTGTAATTATTTAATATATCATTAGACCACTCTAATGCTGGCTTATTTATAGACTTGAATTTTGTTGTGCCTAATACTTTTGTTTCTTTCGTCATTTCATCTGACAATATACATAAAAGTCCTGAAGCCTGTGCCTCAACTCCAACAACTGGTAAGCCCTCATACAAACTAGGTAGTACAAATACATCCATTGCTTGGTATAATTTATTAGTATCATTTCTCTGTCCTAAAAACATTACATAGTCCTTAAGTCCTAACTTAGAAACTTTTTCTTCAATCATTTCTTTTAAAGGTCCCTGTCCTACTAACATTAAAATCGAATTATCATTTTGTTTGTGAATTTCATTAAATATATCTATTAAAAATGTGTGATTTTTTTGTTCAACAAACCTTCCTACATGTCCAATCACAAGAGTATCATCTTTTATGTTAAGTTCTTCTCGAATTTGTTTTCTAATATTTTCATCATATTTAAAAGCATCTATATCTATTGCATTGTTTAATAAGTAAACATTTCCTTTGTCATATTCTTTGTTTCCAAATAACCATCTTCCAGCATATTCTGAGCAGCACATATAGTCTGTTGCAAATAGTTTTGAAAGTGGACGTAAAACCTGTTTCATTAGATTACGCTTTTTTTCTTTTTTGTTTGTTGTACTGTGTGAATGGGCTATTCGAATTGGAATACCTGCACGTTTGGCAGCAAATAAGCTAAATACTGATAATGTGTTTATGTGTGAGTGCACTATTTTATAATTGCCCTCTTTTAAAACTTTTTTTAAAGTTTTATGATATTTGAATACTTTTTGATATGGTGGTATTAGTATTACTTTTCCACCAAATTTTTCAATTTCTTCATAAGGAATATTTGTGGAGTCCTCATCACATATAAAGTCAAATTGTATTTTACTTCTGTCAATATGCTTGTAATAATTCATAACAACCGCTTCAACTCCACCACCAAGCCATTTCCCAACTACCTGTGCGATTCTAATAGGTTCTTGTTCCATTACTCTCCATCTCCCTCATGGTATCCTGTTTTAGTTTCTATGCTATTACTTATTGTTTTTATCTCCTCAGGAACAACATATTCTTCATTTATAAATACCTCTTTATGTAACCTTGCAACATTGCTTTCAAGTGTGCAAGGTATTCCATACCAAGCATCCATTGTTTTTCCCTTTGTGTCATAAGGAAATCCTATTCCCTCGCTAAAGCTAACCTTTATAGCTGTTGGTATTAATGATAAAATTTCATTAGTTGATATATTAGTTTTTACATACGGTAAAACTGAATTTGCTAATGTCTTTAATTGTGATAAATTCTGTGTTTTTGCTTTAGCAACAATAGCTTCAATAACTGCTTGTGTTCTTTCAGCTCTTCTTTCATCTCCAGAATCTTTTCTAATACGAGCATATGTTACAGCCTGTACACCATCAACAGTTTGCTCTCCTGCCCTTGTTATATATTTTGCTTTTTTACCAGCAACCCTAGCGGTTTCAGCAATATATTCATTTATATAATTTATTTCTGACTGTTTTATGTTAAGTGTAACTCCTCCTAATTGGTCAACTGCTGTTGCAACTGCTTGGAAGTTTACTGCTACATATTCTTTTATGTTTAAATCTAAATTTGTATTAAGTGCTAAAAGTGCGTTTTGTGGTCCACCATATGCATATGCATGAGTTACTTTATCTAATCTGTTTTTACCATTTTCTTTTATTTGTAAATATGTATCTCTATATACTGAAATAAGTTTTACTTCGTTTGTTTTTTCATTTATACTTGCTATTACTATACAATCACTTCTATTCCCTGAGCCATAGTCATTTTCTCTACTGTCTATACCAAGTAGTGCTATATTTCTATATCCTTTTAAATTCTTTTCTGACAAAGTATCAATTCCTATTTGTGATGTATCAATAGCTTCATGCTTTATTTTTCCAAGAAGTTCGTCTACATAATTCCATCCACCAGCAATTACTGCCGCAACTATTATTAACAATATAATTAGTATTAATAATATTGCTTTAGTAACTCTGTGTCCCTTATATCTTTTATTTTTCTTTTTTGTTTTTTTACTTTTTTTTGACATATATACTTCATCCCTTTCGCTTTGCCCGACACACAATTCTATACATAATGTGTCTATCCCACTTTATTCGTTATTATGTCACCCTATTTATTTTCGTTAAAGAAGTCATTTATCTGTTTTAGTACCTTGTATGTATCATCGCTTATTTCTTTTGATGAGTTTTTAGTTTCCTTAACACTTATATTTTTAAATAAGTCCTCTGATTCCTTATCTAAAAAAGTTGATGGTACTGTTGCTGTTCTTTTCGGAACATATCTATTATCTTTTTTATCTTTTTCATTGTAATAATATGCTTGCTCATATTCCTTAGATTCTATTGGCATTTTATTTAATATTATTCCTAATATTTTTCCACCAACATTTTCAATATTAGTAATAATTCTTTTTAATCCCTCTTTTTTAGTTTCCTCATGTGCTGTAACTATAAGAGTGAAATCAACTATTCTTGATAGGATTAATGAATCTGTTACTAATTGACTAGGTGTTCCATCTATTATAACTATATCACAAGCTTGTCTTGCTATTTCTAATAATTCTATCATTTGTGGTAATATTAGTAATTCTGATGGATTTGGTGGCACACTCCCTGACGCTATTAAATATAAATTTTTTACAGTTGTCTTTTGTATATATGATGTTATATCTTTATTTATAATTTTATTTCCATCATCATCTACATTTGATAAATAATTAGAAAGCCCTGGCTTTTGTGCAACTTTAAATATACTGCTTTGTCTTCCTTTTCTCATATCAGCATCTATTAGTAAAACTTTTTTTCCAGCCTGTGCAAATGTTACTGCTAAGTTAGATGATATCCAGCTTTTTCCTTCTTCTGCGTATGCTGAAGTAACAAGTATCAATTTGGCATCTTGATTTGCATCCATAAATTGTATATTTGTTCTTACTGTCCTAAATATTTCAGAAATTGGTGATTTAGGGTCTTTTAATACTATTAAGTCCTGTGTCATTTTATTTTCTACCTCTTTTCTTAGATTTTTTTGTATTTCCTTCACATATTGGTATTGTAGCTAATACTGGTTTATGATATATTTTTTCTACATCTTCTATAGTTTTTATTGTTGTATCGAACATATTTAAAACTACTACATAACCTATAGATATAATTAATCCTATTCCTGTAAATATTAACATGCTTTTCTTTTTATTTACATTTGATGGAGAATTATTAGGCTCTGCTTTATCTACTACTTGTACATTTTCTATCTTATACAATTCTTCTTGCATTTCTTTTATAAATATTCTTGCTATTTCATTTGCTATATCAGCTGCAAGATTTGGGTCAGCATTAGTTACTGTTATTTCTATTAATTCAGTATCATTTATTACGTTAACTTTTATATTTCTTTTTAATACCTCTTCGTTAATATCAATATTTAAATTAGCTATTGCTGGTCTTAATATCCTTTTGCTTTTTATTAATTCTCTATAAGTAGAAACTAGTTTTGAGTTTACTCTTATTTCCATTTCTGTTGAGGATTCAATATTTCCAGATATATTCTTATCATTGTTTGAAGCCAATAATAAGCTTGTTGATGCACTATATACTGGCTTTACAAACTTTGTTATATATATTAATCCAATAATCATAAATATTAGTACAATTATCGCTATTTGTATTTTTTTGTTCCAAAACATCCTAAATAATTCCATTAAATCTATTTCTTCCATTGTATCTCCCTTTACTTCTATTATTTTTGTTTATAATATTTATCATTATGGTATAAAATTGTCAAATTTTGTATTTATGTAAACTTTATCTGTGTAATTTTCTGCTTATTTTTCTATTTTTCGGCATTTTTATACTCGACTTTTTTGATTATATATCTTTTAATATAAAATTTCAATAAATTTTCTTCTAGTTCTTGTAAATTTTTTTTATTTAATTTATAATAGAATATATTTATTGTAAGGAGGAAACAAATGAATAACGAAAATAATAATGATTTTTTACCAGGTGTTGGTCCTATAAATAATGACATTCCTGATTCACCTGATAATTTTGACCCCAATATATCTAATATGAATGGTGGTTTCGACCCTAATATAAATGCTAATAACTTTGCCCCTAATCTAGGACAAGTTCCTTTTGATATGAACCAAAATCCTAATATGGAGCCTAATCAGTTTGACCCTA
>CAQYCU010000015.1 GCA_948919095.1 uncultured Clostridia bacterium
ATTTAATTTTTTGTTTAAATTTCATACTACAAAACATTTCAACTGTTTTTGTTATGAATGAATAAAAGTCATCAATATATTTGTTTATATTGTTTTTAGCTTGTCTTTCTTCTTTTACTACTGATACATTTTCATTCATTAGTTCATCAATTCCATATCCATATAGTTTACATATTAAAAGTACTTTGTCCATCTCAGGATAACTTTGATCTGATTCCCACTTTGATACCGCTTGTCTTGATACTCCTAATTTTTCTGCTAGCTGTTCTTGTGATAAATTATTTTCCTTTCTAATTATTTTTAGATTTTCTGATAATTTCATAAAAACTCCTCCCTTCTTGTCATAATTATATAATCTCTACTGGTTGCGTTCTACCAACTTTGAGTTGTTTTTTGTCAATTTTCGGTTGCATTTTTATATTTTATCACATTTTTATATAAAAAACTATAATTTCTATCGTTATTTGTACTTAATACTTATCTTATAATTTTAGTATTGTATATTTTATTATTTATGTTATAATTATAAAAATAAATATCATAGAGAGGTTATAATTATTATGAGTATTGAAAATAAAAAAACATTAGCTGTATATGACAAAGCAGCTCATTTATACTTAAAAAGTTCCATTGAACACGATAATCTTGACCCTGAAAAGGCTCAAAGGAAGCGTGAAAAATTAGAAAATTTAATTAAATCAAGTTTTTCTTCTCTTCCTACTAATTCTAAAATTTTCGAAATTGGTTCTGCTGATGGGGCTAACTCAAAGTTTATACAAAGCTTAGGTTTTACTGTCACTGCCAGTGATATTGCTGACGATTTTATAAATGCAACTAAAAGTCAAGGTTTACATACTATCAAATTTAACATATTAGAAGATGACTTCTCTGAAGAATATTCTGGAATTTTCTGTTGGAGAGTTCTTGTTCATTTTACTAAAGATGATGCACTAACATTACTTCAAAAAGTTTATAATGCTCTTAACAATAATGGCATTTTTGTATTTAATGCTATTAATCGTGACCTTAAAAATACTGATGAAGAGTGGGTCGACTTTGAAGGTGAATATCATATGGGTGTAGAACGTTATTATAGCTATTTCCGTAAGGAAGAATTGGATTCTATGATTGATAAAATTGGATTTAAAATTCATAATTTTTTTAAACAAGGCGGAGATAATAATGATAAATGGTTAGTATATGTATTAAAAAAATAATTTAAATAATATCTTGATAAGGATAAGATGCCTAATGCATCTTATTTTTTCGTCAAATCATTAATACTGTCTGTTTTCTTCTTATTACTTCTTTCTTTTTCCTAATATATAAATTTTATTACATTATTGTTTTATATTTAGAGAATATTAGGTTTTAACAAAAGATAACTATTTATAAAAGAAAATTTTTTACATTTTTGGCAGAATATTCCGTCTGTCCGCAAAACAAAGCCATTACCAGGTGTTAAAATCAATATATTAAGTTATTTTTATACAAAATATTCCACATTTATAACTTAAATATTATTTTAGAAAGGGTTATATATAAATGGCAAATGCGAAAAATTATAGTATGTTGAATGGAAAGTTGAATATAACAGGTTTAATAATTAAAGATTTTAGAAGTAAATATCATCTTTCAAGACAGCAATTGTCTGATAAACTAATGATTATGGGCTATGATATTCCAGCAAATTCAATATATGATATTGAAACTGGAACTAGAACTGTTTCAGATTATGAAATATGTGCAATAGCAAAAGCTTTGAATATTTGCGTTACAGAATTACTAGAGGAATATTTTAATTCAATAGAAAGCGCATAGCTCCTTATATTTTAACAATTTATATAAAAACACACAGTCATTTGTTTGACTGTGTTTTTATAAATAATTAAAGAGTTAAGCATAATTAAAATATATTAGTTATTTTCATATTCCTTTTCTCTTCCTGTAAAGAATTTCTTAAGTGTTTGTAATATAGTTTGTAATTTTGATTTCTTAGTTACTGTTAGGCTTACATTGTTTGTAATTTTTTCATATAGTACATCAAGCTCGGTCATTTTCTTAATATAATAATCATTAAAGAAATCATATGTTGGTGTTGTTCCAATTAAGTTTGTAAAACTATATAGATATTTTCTAAAATCTTCAATCTGACTAATGTTTGTAATTGTATTAATTTGTGTATCAAAAAATGATGTTATGATTGTATCTTGTGTTTCTAAGAAGTATTTTTGTAAGGTTAATTTGTATTTTTCTATATCGTCTGTGCATTTTTTGAATTTTCTATATCCTAATTCTTCGTGTTGAATTCTTAAATGAATTTGTGCTATCTTTTCTTCTACTTCTAATATTTTTTCAAAATTTTCTTGTATTTTGAAAGCACTTTTTTCTCCAACGATTTCTTTGAATTTTTTATAAAATGAATCATCTGAATATATTGTACTTTTAAATAATACTGAAAATCCTGTTAAATATCCTATTTGTTTCATTAAGTTACATATTAATGAATAACAGTTTGGACTATCAGATGGAATAGTTATTCCATAGTATGTTACTCTTTCAAATCTTTCACCTGTTGCAAATGCTGACATCATTTGCACTGATGCCTCGTTTAGTGCATTTCCGTAAGCTTTTCCGCCTGCATATGTACATAATCCTAATTTGCGTAACTCACCTTTTTGTGTTTTTATTTCTTGAATATGATGGATACATTCATGTACGGCTAGGTTTCTTATTTGCTCTAGTTTTAGTCCTTGCCTAAAATATAATGATGAGTTTTTATAAAAATAGCAAGCTCCTGATGTTGTATTATCCATTTCTGCCATATACATTTGAATTCCTGCAATATTCATGCATAATGTGTTATAGTTTAGTTTTAGTTCTGGGAAGTTTGAGCACAATGCTTGTGCAACATACATTACTATATGGTTTGCAGTGTTATTATCTATTTTTCCTACTACTTTTATTCCATTTTTAATTAATTCATTCTCTATTGTATTCATCAAAATTTTACTCCTTAGTTATAAATACTTTTTTATTATACACTATATTTTAATTTAGTGTGTAACAAACGTATTAAAAGATTGTGACATTTTTGTAATTTTTTATTAATTGTATAAAAATAAAGTGCATTAATTTATTATAAAATTAAGCACTTCATATTATTATTTTACCAATTCCTCTATTATACTTTCAGCAGTATCTCTTCCGCTTCTTGCCGCAAACGCTACTGTTGCTTTGGTTCCTGATAAATCACCTGATGCATATACTTTTGGAATTGAAGTTTTATGATTATTATCTATTTTAACATATCCATATTTATCAGTTTCAATTCCCTCTTTCTCGATTAGCTTTGCATTTACTTTTGAGCCAGTTGCAAGCACTACATAATCCATATCCATTTTATAATTGCTTCCTTCAATATCAACTGGAGATAGTCTAGTTTCTCCTTCTTTCTGTACTAACTTAGTTTTTATACATTCTATTTTGTTATTTTCACTATCTACTGATACTATGTTATTTAGAAATAAAAATTTAACTCCCTCTTCTTTTGCTTCTTGAATTTCTTTTTTCTCTGCTGGCATTTGCTCTTCTGCTCTTCTGTATATTACAGTAACATCTGCACCAAGTTTTACTAGTGTTCTTGAAGCATCCATTGCAACATTTCCTCCACCACTTACTGCAACTTTCTTGTTTTTAAAATCTGTAACTTTAATTTCACTATTAATATCCTCTAACAATTTGTTTCCACTTAATACATTGCTTCCTTCTAGTGTAATATTAGGTTCATTTGCTCCAATAGCTAAACATAACGCATCATAATCTTTTATCAGTTCTTGTAAATTAATGTCACGTCCTAATTCTTTATTCGTTTCAAATTCTATTCCCAATTCAAGTATTTTATCAACTGTTTTTTTTACAATTTTTCTGTCAAGTCTAAAGTCTGGTATTCCATATACTAAAAGCCCACCTAATTTAGAATGTTTTTCGTATATTTTTACTTGTATTCCCTTTTTCGCTAAAAATGCTGCACATGTTAGTCCAGCAGGTCCGCTTCCTATTACGGCAACTTTTTTATTTGTTAATCTTTTATCTATTTTCTTTGGAATTTCATAATTATTATTAAGACTCTCATCTCCAATGTAGCTTTCCATTTCACCTATTGATACGCTTTCACCCTTTATTCCTCGTATGCATGAACCTTGACATTGCTTTGTATGTGGGCATATCTTTCCACAGAGTGCTGGAAGTACTGTTGTATTACACAATATTTCGAAAGCTCTTTGTATATCCTCTTCATGTATAAATGATGGAATATCATTTCCTAATGGGCATCCCTTGTTACTGCATGGCTTATTTACACAGTTCAAACAATAATTTCTTATTTCATTTATTTCCATAATTTTAATTCCTTTTATTTTTATATTGAAAGCTCCATCTCTTTTGCTTTATTTTTCACTTCTTTTAAGTCTTTCCAGAATTCTATTTTTTTATTTTCATCTCTTAGCAGTGCTGCTGGATGCCAAGTTGGAAAATATAATATTTCTTTATTTTCTATCCACTTTCCCCTACTTGCAGTTATTTTGTATTCGTCTCCTAAAATATTTTTTAAAGCTGTACTTCCTAATAATACTATCATTTTAGGTTTTATTAAAACTACTTGATTTCGTAAATAATCTAAACACACTGTTGCTTCTTCTTTTTCTGGAACTCTATTTTGAGGTGGCCTGCATTTCACGATATTCGCAATATATAAGTTTTCTCTTTTTATTTCAAGACCTGCAAGTGCGTTGTTCATAAGTATTCCCGCTTTTCCAACAAATGGCTCACCTTGTTTATCTTCATCCGCTCCTGGTCCTTCTCCTATAAACATTACATCTGCATTTTTGTTTCCAGTGCCAAATACTATATTTGTTCTGCCTGCACATAGTTTACATTTTTTACAGTCTATAATACTTTTTTCAAGCTCTTCCCATGTTTCAAACATGATACTTTGATTCCCTTCATTTATTATCTTTTTTCATCTTCTTGCTATTTTTTTTGTCGTTATCTGCCTTGTTTTCTCTTTTTTTAATTTTTTTGTCAAAGTCGACTATATTTTCTTCTGCTTTTTTTACTGCTTGCTTGCTTTTTTCTATAGCCTCTTTGCTTTTTATTTTGCTTTTCTCAATTACTACTTTTCCTTTTCTTGTAGTTTTCTTTACAGCTATTTTTACTTTTCTTTTAAGTGTTGTAAATTCTGGGAATGCATCAACAAGTCTTTTTCCGCTAAGCGTTTTTTGTAGTTCTTCTTTTACTTGTTTTGTAATCTCATTGGTATCATCTTTTTTAGTTTCTCTACTTATTCTATCTGCCGTTTTTGTTACTTTTGATATAACAAATACTGATACAATAAAATCAGTTAGGGTTAACACAAACAAAATTGCTGTTGTTATATGTTTTGTTAATTCTGGTATTTTGCTTAAGTTTCTAAATATAAGTGGATTAAAGGCATATATTACTATTAGTCCAAATACTCCAAATGGTATTAATGTTTCAATACATATCCTTCCATCTAAATTTAACTTTTTGTCAGAGTAGTCCCACCATCTTGCATTAAATAATTTTTCCATTACATAACTTGTTAAGTATTCTAATATTGCAGCTAATACTATTGCCATGCAAAATACTACAAAAGGTGATTCTTCAAATCTTGTTAGTGCTAGTGTCATTCCTATTCCACCTATTCCATATATAGGGCAAATTGGTCCTAGTAAAAATCCTCTATTTACAATTTTCTTTTCTACTATTGAGCAAAATATCTCTTCTATTATCCAACCACATATTGAATATATTATAAATACTAAGAAGTACGTTTCTAATTTTGTTAGTATTTCCATATTGTTTGTTTCCTTTTATTCTCTATAGTCTTTCAAATTTATTTTTCTCATTATATCATAATTATAGCATTTGTGTAAATATAATTTATTAAAATAATAAAGTCGCAAGTTGCGACTTTAAATTAATTATTATTAAAGTATTTCAAACTTCTTTCTGCTATTTTTTCATATCTTAACTTTTTATCTTTTATTCTATTTCCCTCCAATTCTGGCACTATTCCAAAGTTTGCATTCATTGGTTGAAAACTATCATTTGGTGAAGATATATATTTTGCTAATGCTCCTATAATTGTTTCTTCTGGATATTCTAATTTATTCTCTTTTTTATACATATTTACTGCATTTAGTCCAGCTACTAAACCAGAAGAAATTGATTCTACATAACCTTCAACTCCAGTGATTTGTCCAGCAAAAAAAACACTAGGTTTTGCTTTTAAGTTATATGTATTATCTAATAGTTTTGGAGAATTTATAAATGTGTTTCTATGCATTACTCCATACTTTTCAAACTCTGCATTTTCTAAGCCCGGTATCATACTAAATACACGCTTTTGTTCTCCAAATTTTAGATTTGTTTGAAATCCTACTATGTTATATAAAGTTGCTTTACTGTTATCTTGCCTTAATTGTACTACTGCATATGGACGCCTTCCAATTTGTGGGTCATCAAATCCAACTGGTTTAAGTGGTCCAAATCTTAATGTATCAAGTCCTCTTTTTGCCATTATTTCAATAGGCATACAGCCTTCGAATATCTCTCTTTTTTCAAAGTCTTTTAACGTTACTACTTCTGCATTAATTAACTCATTTACAAATATTTCGTATTCTTCCTTATTCATAGGTAAATTTATATAACTGTTGTCTGCCCCATTTTCATTTATTCTTTTTAACCATTCTTCTATGGTTTCATCTTTCTTTTTTTCTTGCTCATATCTATTGCCATAAAAAGCTATATTAAAGTTTATACTATCTTTTTCAATTATTGGGGCTTGTGCATCATAAAAATGAAGTTCATCTTCATTTATTAAATTTTGTATTCCTATTGATAATGAATTAGAAGTTAATGGTCCTGTGGCAACTATTACAATTCCTTCTTCTATTAAATCTTCTAAGTAAATATCCTCTTCAGCCTTTGTGTTTTCCACATTTTTTTCATATTTTGTGGATACGTTATCTGTTATTTCAAATTTACTCTTTACTTCTTTTCTAATTATTTTTATTAATTTTTCATTTTCTAATACAGTTGTTATTTCTTCTGAAAATTGTTCTCTATCAACTGCTAAAGCCTGTCCAGCTGGTACTTTGCATTTGTCAGCAGTATGTATCAAAAGTGAATTTAATTTTCTAAGTTCTTCTTTTAAAAGTCCACAAGCATTTGTAATGAGATTTGATTTTAAAGAATTGCTGCAGACTATTTCAGCTAAATTTTTATTACTATGTGCTGGTGAAAAGTATATAGGCTTCATTTCATATAAATGTACTGGTATTCCTTGCTTTGCTATTTGGTAAGCGGCTTCTGTTCCAGCAAGTCCACCGCCAATTACAGTAATATATTCTTTCATCGCACTTCTCCTTTCAAGTTACTCAAATAAGTCCATAATCTCTTCCTTACTTAATTTACTGATGAATGTTTCCTTTGTTGAAAGCATACTATCCGCAAGCTTTGCCTTCTTTTCTTGTAGATTATATATTTTTTCTTCAATTGAATTCTTTGTTATTAATTTATATACTTGAACATTTCGCTTTTGTCCAATCCTGTATGTTCTATCTGTTGCCTGATTTTCAGCTGATAAATTCCACCAAGGGTCATAGTGAATTACCATATCTGCTCCAATTAGATTAAGTCCTGTGCCACCAGCTTTTAATGATATTAGAAATACCTTAACATCATCATTGTCATTAAATTCATTTACTAAATCCATTCTATCAGATACTTTAGTCTGTCCTGTTAACTTGAAATATTTTATACCTTGTTCCTTTAATTCACTTTCTATAAAAGGAAACATTGATGTATATACTGAAAATAATAATATCTTATGTCCACCAGAAACTGCATCTCTAATTATTTCAATACATTGATTTAATTTTTTGCTTTCGCCATTATAGTTTTCTATAAATAAGCTTGGATGACAACATATTTGACGCAAACGCATAAGTAGTGATAATATCTTCATTTGACTATTTTGAATACCATTTACCTCAATTTCATTTTTAGCTTCTTGTTTTGCGTTTTGCATATATGATAAATATAACTTTTGTTGTTCACCTTCCATCTCATTATTAAGAATTGTTATTGTTTTATCTGGTAATTCTGTCAATACTTTTTCTTTTGCCCTTCTTAGTATAAATGGTTCAATTATAGTTTTTAGCCTGCCTAAAATATCCTCATTATTATCTTTTATTATCGGTGCTTCATAATGTGTTCTAAATTTTGTATATGAAAATAAATATCCTGGCATGATAAAGTCAAATATTGACCATAATTCTGAAAGTGAGTTTTCGATAGGTGTTCCAGTAAGAGCATATCTTGTTTGTCCTTTTATTTCTTTTATAGTTCTTGCATTTTTAGTGTTACTATTCTTGATATATTGTGCTTCATCTGCAATTATATATTTGAAAATATGGTTATTTTCTTTGTAAAATTCAATATCTCTTTTTAATAAATCATATGAAGTTATTGCTAAATCATAATCTTTTATATGTTTTATTTGTTTTTGCCTATCTTCTAATTTTCCTGATATTACTATTGTCTTTAAAGTAGGTGTAAATTTCTTCGCTTCTTCTTGCCAGTTTAATGCTAGTGAACTTGGGCATATTACTAAACTTGGATTTCTTTTTTCTGTTCTTTCAACATAATCCATAATAACTGAAAGTAATTGAATTGTTTTTCCAAGTCCCATATCATCTGCTAAAATTCCGCCTAATTTATATTCATCAAGTGTCTTTAGCCAGTTGTATCCTATCTTTTGATATTCACGTAAATTAGCATTCAAGTTCTTTGGTATCTCATATTTATCAATAATCTGTCTATTATATACATCATCAATTAAATTTTTGTATTCGTTAGTTTGCTTTATTACTATTTCATTTTGCTTTAATATCTTGTCTAAATATAAGCTTCTATAAATAGGTATACGTATCGTTCCTGTCGCAAGTTCCTTATAGCTAACATCAGCACTCTCTACTATTTTTTCAAGTGTATCTAATGTTTTATTTCCTTCTAAATCAATAAATTCTCCGTTTTTAAGCCTATAAAACTTTTTTCTTAACTTATAGCTTTTTAATATATTTTCTAGCTCTTCGTTACTAAAGTTCAATTCTGATATGTCTATATTTAATAAATCGTTTTCTATTTTTACACCAATCGTTTTTACTTTTGGCTCTCTAATCTGTCTATTTTTAAATTGTTCTGTTGCTAATACTTCAAATTTAGATATAAAATTTTCTATATTATATTTTAAAAAATTATATATTTTTTCTTCATCTGCTAAAATCAATTTATTATTGGATGCATCTAGCATAAATCCTGCATTTTTGAACATATCCAATGCTTTTGATTCTTCTATTGCGTTTCTTGGAATATCATTTTTAACATTTTCAAATGGATTAAATTCAATGTCTTTATATTGAAATTTTAAGTCAACTGTAATGTAATTTGATTTGTTTATATCAAGGAAAACTTTTACTATTAGCCTCTCTGGCATATATTTTTCTATTTCTTCTTTATCTACTTTATCAAGTAAAAATCGTTCTTTCATTGTTGGAAATATTACTGAATGAAAGTCAGCAAATTCATCTTTTTTGAATACTATTTCCTTTGTTAGATTTACTCTAAATATATTGATTAATTTTAATACTGTTTTTTCAAATTTCTTACTGCATCTATATATTTTGTTGTGCTGGAAAAAATATATATATTTTTTGCCTGGAATTACTGTGTAGTCAAATACGTCTGTGTCTGTTGTTATTATAAATTCTGAATTTCCTTTTTCTTTTATTTCAAATTTTATGTCTGGTTCGTTGTCAATAAATTTTAGTTCATTTTCCCCATATTCATTCTCAAAAATGCACGAACTATCTTTCATTGCTTCAAAAAAATCATCAAGTCCTGTGTTTGAAAGTACTATATATGAGGTGTTTAGTAAACTTGTATAAAATGTACTTGTGCTCTCATTTGCATACTTAATTATTTCTGCATATTTTAATATAAAGTCTAATATTTTTTGTGAGTCTTTGCTAAAAGCTTCTTTTGTATGTATAAATTCTAGCTTTAGTCCATATTTAAAGGTTTGGTTCTCTTGCATTTTGTCATAAAATTCGACTAAATTCTTCAATTTATACATTTTTTTATCTTCATTTCCAATTTTAAAATCTACTTTTAATTCTTTCGAATTATAGTTATATATTAATCTTGGACTTAGTAATATGTCTCCTGTTGTATTCATTTTTATTTGTTCTTCATTTTGCTCTTCTTCATAAAATGAGCTTATCATTTGTCTATATATTCTATATTTCTCACTATCTGCATTTGGTTGAACTATTTTTTCATTATTATTTATGTTAAATATTCTTTTATATTTTTCACTGCTATTTACTTCATATGCTGTTGCAAGTATGTGTTTGCAAGTTCCATAAGTAGATTCATAATCTGGACAGGTACAATTAACATTATTAAGTTCAGAGTTTTTAACTTCTATTTTCGTTTGATATTTGTCAAGTCTTCCTTCTACTTCGGCGTTTATTGTGTAGTTATTATTGTTTTCGTAATTAATCTTTTTTATTAAAACTTTTTCATTTTTATGTAATTCTTCTGCCTTTTCTAAAGTTTGCTCTGTAACATATGTTTTTAACTCTTTTAATATCCCCTCATTAACTAACACTTTTAATGCTCCTCCACTTATTTTATAAAATGTTGTATTTTACCTATTATTATTTAAATAACATACTTCTTTATATGAAAATAGCTATTTTCTAAATAGCAAATTTTCCTTTTAAACTTCGTTCTATTATATATTATTTTTTGTTTTTTTTCAAGTAATATAGTCAAAAAAATCATTGAATATATATACTTCAATGATTTTTATATTTAATAATATTTATATATTTTTTCCTAATTGAATTTTTTTAGTTCATATTCTGTTTCGTCAAGCTCTGCAACATCTTCATCAGTTATTACATTAAATTTATATTCATAAGTTGCAATTTCATCTCTTATATTTCCATTTTCATTTATTGTTTTTACATTTTGATTAATGCGGGCTTTTTATTGTTTGGTACTCTAGTTATTAGACCTGTACTTTTTATTATTTTACCTGTTGAAGTAATGCAGATTGTTAGTCCTGGTTCTAAATCTAAAAAAAGATTTTTCGCTGTATCCCCAACTATATAATAAATCCGTATTATCATCAACTTTAAAATAATATTTTTTTCTATGTTCTATATCATTTATTTCTAATCCTTTTACATATATATAAATATTTTCATTTTTTTCTTCTATCTTTCCTGTAATAACTCCATTTGTATTTCTTTTATACTCAATCCATACTTTTTGAATTCTTCTATTTTTCTTTTTAATGCTACTTGTGTTTCTAAAAATATTTTTATATTGTTTATCATAAGCCAATAAATACATTTTATATTTTCAGAATACAAATAATTTATTGTGTTTTCTACAAACTGGCTATTTTTTGATAAAAATTCACATATTTCTACACTATAATTCTTTTTAATTTTTTCTATTTGCTCATCTGTAATTCCATATTTTTTTAAATATTCCATTTATTTTCCTTTCACTTATCGCCATCTGGCTTTTTGAAATGAAATTTACGTTTGACATTTTTTTATATTATATTATTATACTGTGTTATCTACATGTCAAAGTCTTCTGTATCAAACCCTGACTGTCCATCTTCAAACATTGGTATTTCGTCATCCTCTTCATATTCGCCTCTATTAAACTCAAAGCCACCTCTTATTTCATTTTCTCTTACAATTCCTTTTTGTATCATCTTTTTTCTTATGCTAGCTATATTTTCTAAAACTTCATCTTCGTCCATTCCAAAGCTTTCTGCAATTTTAGAATATAAATCATCTGCTTCACCTTCTTCTATAAGTCTAATCATATATTCCATAATCTCTGTTTCATCTTGTGAAAATTCGGCTTTTTCGTAATCAACAAGTTCTCTTAGTTCTTCACCTGGTTCATATGCATTTTCACCATTCACATCATGCGAATATTCATTATCTTTTATAACTTCTTTTCCATCCCTTACAAATCTTTGTGTTATTGATATTGTTCTATTTTGGTCAACTACTGAATATAGATATTTTGATGCTCTACTTACTATTGAACCTCTTAGCGCGCTAGGATAGTCTTGTAAATTCTCTACCAAGTTTCCACATTTGTTCATAATTATTTCCATTGCTAATCCTGCAAGCTCGTCTTTATCTGGTGTTTGCCTAGTCTGTAAATATCTTCTTGCTGCAATATCTGCAAGTTTTAGAACTTCCTCAGCATGTTCTTCTAAGTAATCTCTATCTATTGGCTTTGGTGGTCCAATATATACGCTTTTTCCTTGCATTATTCTTTCATAGTACAAGTCAGAAATACCGTTTTTTCTTTTCCTCATACTGCCATACATTCCACTGCACATTACACCATCAACAAATTCTCTAACAGTTATATTTTTTGCTTCGCAAAGACTTTCTACTTCTTCCCTTGTATAGTGTTTTCCCATCATTCCCATTAGTCGCATATATTTTCTAACTTTTTTTACTTGATTATTTCTGTCTTCTAGATTAGTTGTTTCAGAAAATACGTCTTCTATTTTTATTCCTAATTTTCCATCATCTCTTACACTACTTTTAAGTTCTTTTGCAATAGTTTCATCTGGTACTTTGTTTCTTTTCATCAAATCAACAATTTCTCCTAGTCTTTTTTCTGTTGTGTATGATAATATACCAATGTTTTCTTCTATTGGAAGTCCTTCTGCAACTAATATATCAAGCATTCCATCCATTTCATCAATATCTACTTTAACTATTGCATTTAAATTATTATTAAGTGCTCTTCTTAAATCTACATTATGATTTTTTAGTTTGGTTATAAATGCTTCAACTTTAGGACTTTTAACTAAGGCTAAAAATGATAAAGCTCTCTCAATACTACTTGTTCTTACTTTTTCATTTTGTAACAGAGTTAATGTTTTGTCTACATCTTTTGCATCTCCCGCACTTAGTGCTGATAAACAATTTTCAATAGCATCTAATCCTATGTTGTGTTTTCTTACTGCTTTTGCTACTTCTTTCATAGTTTCAAAATCATTTGCCCCAGTTATTGATAAACAATTCAATATTGCTTCTCTACTTATTCCTAAGCTTTCAATTTCTACTAAATTTCTTTCTATTCTTTCTGGGTCTTTTGTCATAAGTAAAATCATACAATCTTCAATATTTATTCCATGGTTTGTAGCTATCTCTAGTACTCTTGTAACTGTTTTTTCGTTTCCGTATGCTAGTAATGATAAACAATTTTTAACCGCTTCTTCTTTTATTTCATTATCATGTAATACTTTTAATATTGCTGTCATTTCTTCTGGTGTGTTCCTTGTTACAACTGATATACATCCATCTATAGCATCGATTGGAATTTTATAATATTCATTGTTTTGTAATACATTTAATCTTGCTTCTACATCATCTGCTCTTGACGCTGATAATGAATTTAAGGCATTTTGAATTGATTCTAAAGTTATTCCACTATTTATTAATATTGTTAGTGTTCTATCAACCTCATCTACTTTTGCTTTCCCTAATCCTGATATTGCATTTTCTATTGCTTCATGACTGATATAATGTTTTTCATAAGCATTAAGCACTTTATTAACTTTGTCCTTTTTTACATATCCCTCTGCTAATAATTTTAAAGAATCTTCTATTGTTTTTTGACTTATTTTATGTGCTTTTAATGTTGTTAACATATCATCTACATCTGTTGAAATATTTCTTATTAAAGGTTTTAATGCTCCTTCAATGGTTCCTTTACTTATTTCATGTTTTTTTAGAACATTTACTATATCAATTATGTTGCTTCCTTTATGTGTAGACATTAGTCGCAAGCATCCATCTATTGTATCATAGTCTAGGTTGTATTCTTTTAAGGTTGTGAATATTTCTTCTATTTCCTTTGATTTTTCAAATGCAACTATTACTAAATATTCTTCAAGTTTTTCCTGACTTATATTATTGTCCTTAAATACTTTTAATATTGCTTTTATTTCGTCTACCTCATTGTTCCACAATATTAACATACAACTTTCTACTGCACTTGGTCCTATTTCATAATATCCATTTGTTTTTAAATTATTAAGCTTATCTTGTACATCTTGTGAGTTAGCTTCTGATAATAGGTTTATATTTTTTTCAACTGCTTCTAAAGTTACCCCATAACCTAGCACTGCTGTAAGTGTATCATCTACTTCATCTGCCCTTACACTATTTAAATGTGGTATGGTTCTTTCAATTGTTTCTTGGCTTATTCCATGTTTTTCATATGCAGTAAAGGTTTGGTCAATTCTCCTAGGACTTACATTTAATTTTACTAATTGTCTTAAAGAGGCTTCTATTAGTTGATGACTTATGTTATGCTTTTCAAGTACTGTAAGTACTCCCTCTGTTACTTCTGGTCTACTATTTAAAAGCTCATCTATTGCATACTTTCCTGTTGCTTTACTTATGTCATGATTTTCTAATGATTTTACAATAGATATTATTTCTTTTCCTCTTGCTGTTGCCATTAGTTTTAAACATCTATTTTTAGTTTCATCATTTACTTCATATTCTTTTAGTCCCGCAAAAATAAAATTCATCTCGTCTGCTGTATTTTTCAAAAGAATTTCTATTGCATTTATTGTTCCTATTATTGGAACTCCATAATACTCATTTCCTTGCAATACATCTATTCTTTTTTGTAATTCGTCTATATCTATTTTGGCTATTCTAGGCATAGAATTCGTAATTTTATCTAAGTCTATGCCTTGATTAGCTAGCATTATTAACCTTTCGTCTAATTGTTTTGATTTTCTTGCTAATAGGTAAGGTAATAAGCCTTGCTTTGTTTGTTGATTTGTGTTAGCTGTATCTATTGAATTTAAAGTTTTTTGTACTTGATTTCCCTTTTTGGTAAAAATTAAATTCAATGATGTTTTCATTGTTTCTTCACTTGGACTATATTGTTCTAATCGAGTAAGGCTATCCTCAATTTCTGTTGATATTTTTACTGCATTTTCTAATAAATTTTCCAAATTTTCTTGAACTACTTCTCTACTTATGCTATGTTTTTCTAATGATTCAAATATATCATTTATTGCTTTCCATTTATGGGCTGATACTAAGTTTAAATAGCTTTCTCTAGCATTGTCGCTGACACTATATTGTCTTAAATATGTATATACTTTATTTATTTGTTGTGAATTTTGTTGAATTATAGGATCTCTTTCTATTGTATCAAGTTCAACTCCACAGTTTATTAGTGTTATAATACTTTCATCTACTGATTTAAGTTTTCCTGCTATTACATCTGATAATAACCTTTCTTTCATTTCTTGGCTTATGTTTGATTTTTTTAATTCTCCTGCTGTTTCTTTTATAAATTGTCCTTTTTTGTCGTATATTAATTTTAAACAATTTTTTATTGTATCTTCATTAAAATTATATTCATCTATATCTACAAGTACGTCTTCAATTTCATCTGCTTTTCTTTTTGCTAAAAGTAGTAATAATATATGTTCATCTAAAAGATTAGCTCTA
The DNA here is from genome assembly GCA_948919095.1 of uncultured Clostridia bacterium. Classification (GTDB taxonomy): domain Bacteria; phylum Bacillota; class Clostridia; order TANB77; family CAG-508; genus CAG-793. The sequence goes on from CAQYCU010000015.1 coordinate 15,687, forward strand.
ATTCTATGGTTTTCTAAAGTTGTAAGTATTTTATCTATTTCATCTGCTTCATTTTCCATTAGTAAAGTTAAGCAACTATTTATTTGCTCCATAGATACATTATGTCCTTTAAGAACTTGCATTATTGCTTGCATTTTGTCTTTTTTTCCTCTTGCTAATATTATCAAGCGGTTTTCAATTCCTTCTTGGCTTATTCCTAAGTCTGCTGTTAATGTTTTATAATTATCTCTTATATTGTCGTCACTTCCTGATATTAGTACTGCTATTCCATCTATGATTTTATCTTTGTCAATTTTTAGCTCTTCTAATAATTGTAGTCTAGTATGTAATTTTTCAACTTTTCCCTTATTTAAAACACTACTTATTTGTCCATTTAAAGCTCTTTGTACTTGTTCTTCTGTGTAATTTTCCTCTCTTAGACATACTATTAATTCTTCTTTACTTATCATAAAATACCTTAAACTTTCTTTTTATATTTATTTAAATTGTATTAATTGTAATTTAAAAATTAATACGTGTTTCGACATTTTCTCTTATTATCCCTTTTTATTTTACCATATTTTTGTAGATAAAGTAAAGGTTTTTGCGTAATTTTTCGATGTTTTCGTAAATTATTGATTTAAAATTCTCTACTATTAATTTGAAGTTTTACTTCTTAGTTAGCAAAAACACTACTTTACCATATATTGATAAAGTAGTGTTCTTATTTATTTAATATTTTTTATTCTGCTTTATTTGTCATTTCTTCTTTTACTAATAATTCATTCCATCTTTTATCTACTTCTTCTTGGAATGCTTCTAACATCCATTCGTTGCCTGGTTTAAATAAATGCTTGAAACGTTTTTGTGTTTTTAAGAATTCTGTTACTGGTAATTTTTTTGCTGGTTTATAGTTTACATGGTATACTCCATTTTCTACTTCATATAGAGGCCAGTAGCAAGTTTCAACTGCTAATTTATTTATTGCCATTAAGTCATCTGTTGGATATCCCCAACCACGTGGACATGGTGCTAATACATTTAAGAATTTTCCACCTTTTGTATATATTGCTTTTTCTGCTTTTTCATATAAGTCTTTAAAGTTAGTTATTGCAGCTGTTTGAGCAACATATGGTAGATTATGTGCCACCATTATTTCTGTTAAGTCTTTTCTTGATTGCATTTTTCCTGGAATTACTTTTCCTGCTGGTGATGTTGTTGTGTCTGCAAATTTTGGTGTTGCTGATGAACGTTGTATTCCTGTGTTCATGTATGCTCCATTATCATAGCATACATATGTCATATCATGCCCTCTTTCCATTGCTCCTGATAAACTTTGAATTCCTATATCATATGTTCCACCATCTCCACCAAATACAATGAATTTTGTGTTTTCGTTTTCTGCTATTTTTCCTTTTCTTTTTAGGGCATTATATGCTCCTTCTACTCCTGATTCTGTAGCTGCTGCATTTTCGAATGCTGAGTGTATATATGAGTCAGTCCATGAAGTATATGGATATATAAATGTTGATACTTCCATACATCCTGTCGCATTTGCTACTACTACATGGTCGTCTTCATGTACTGCTCTTAATATCATTCTTGCAACTGCTGGAGCCCCACAACCTGCGCACATTCTATGTCCATAAGTAAATCTTGATGGCTTGTTTGCTACTATTTCTTTAACATTATACATATTGTACTATTTCTCCCTTCTAGATTTTAAATCTAAAAATCTGTATGGATTCTTCATATCTTTAAGTTCTTTTAAGTCTTTAAATACTTTTTGAATATTTTCTTCTGTTACATCTCTTCCGCCTACTCCATAGCTGTAATTTATTGTTGGAACATGAACATTTTTAGTAAACATTGCAGATGTTATATCAGTATATAATGGACCTCCTGTTGCTGATAATAGTGGTACTTTATCAAGTACAGCTATTGCCTTTGCTTTTGATAATGCATGTGCAACTTCTTCACCGGGAAATGGTCTATATACACGTATTTTTAGTAACCCTGCTTTTATTCCTTGTTCTCTAAATTTTTCTACTACATTTTTTACAGTTCCTGCAGTAGAGTTCATACATACTATTACATATTCTGCATCTTCAAGCTTGTAACTTTCAAATAAATTGTATTTTCTTCCTGTTAACTTTTCAAACTCTTTTGATATTTGCTCAATAACACTTTTAGCATTTTCCATTGCTACTGTTTGTGCATATTTGTGTTCTGTTAAATATGATTGTAAATCCATTGGCCCAACTGCTATTGGTTCTTTTTTATTTAACAAATAATGCTCTGGATTGTATTCTCCAACAAATTCTTTTACTTTTTCATCTTCTATTAGTTCTATGTTTTCTATTGCATGTGATGTTATAAATCCATCTTGACATACCATTAACGGTAACATTACGTCTTTATTTTCAGCTATTCTATGTGCCATTATCATGTTATCATAGGCTTCTTGATTTGTTTCTGAAAATAACATTATCCACCCTGAATCTCTAGCTGCCATTGCATCAGTATGGTCACAGTGTATGTTTAGTGGTCCTGATATTGCTCTATTTACTAATGGCATAACTATTGGAAGTCGTGAACCTGAAGCTATTTGTATCATTTCCCACATATATGCTAAGCCATTTGCAGATGTTGCTGTCATAGCTCTTGCTCCTGCTGCTTCTGCTCCTATACATGCTGACATTGCACTGTGTTCTCCTTCTACTGCAATAAATTCTGTATCAACTTCTCCATTGTCTACATATGTTGAGAAGTATTGTGGTATCTCTGTTGATGGAGTTATTGGGAATGCTGCTACAACATCTGGGTTTATTTGTTTCATTGCATATGCTGTTGCTTCATTTCCACTTAAACGTTCTCGTATACTCATATTATTTTTCCTCCTCTTCCATTGTTATTGCTCCAAAAGGACATACTTTCGCACATACTCCGCATCCTTTACAATAGTCATAATTAAAGTCTAGTCTTTTCATGTCTTTTCCTACTGGAATACTGTCATCTGGGCATACTGGATAGCATAGTCCGCATTGTTTACATAGTTCTGGATGAAATACTGGTCTCATACTTCTCCAGTCACCTGTCTTGAATTCTACTGCATTTCCTGCATCATATATTGTTCCTCCTGGTGTTAATTCTTCCCAAGGAGTGTTTTTATTTATTTCCATAAAATCCTCACTTTCTTTTATTCTGATTGTCTTGTATGGTCTTTAGTCTATATTACTTAGCTTGATATTGTTTGACTTGGCGTCGATTTTTGTCATTTATTGTAATTCCTTGATTTCTTGTAATGCCATTTTTATTGCTTGCATATTTCCCTCTATTACTTCTGGTTTTTTAGCAAATTTATGTTTAAATGAGTTCTGCATATCCTTTATAAAGTCGTCTTCTGGCATTATCTGACTTACTTTTACTATTGCAGCTAACATTGGTGTATTAGGAAAATATTTTCCTAATGCTTTTATTGATATTTCTCTTGCATCAATTCCATAGACTCTTCCTTTATATCCATTTAACTCTGGTTTTAACTCTTCTATTGGCTTTGTTGTGTTTATTATGATTGCTCCATCTTCCTTTAGTCCTGCTGTTACGTCTACTGCACTTAATAGTGTATCATCTACTACTACTACATAATCAGGCTCATATATGTTACTATGTACTTTTATTGGATTGGTGCTTATTCTGTTAAATGCAGTGATTGGTGCTCCCATTCTTTCTGGGCCATATTCTGGGAAGCCTTGTATATATTTCCCTGTATTAAATGCTGCGTCTGCTAAAAGCAATGATGCTGTTTTTGCTCCCTGTCCTCCTCTTCCGTGCCATCTTATCTCAATTATATCTTTCATATCTATTTTCCTCACTTATAATAATTATATTTAGTTTCCTCCTTGATAGTATATATTTTATTAATTTTAAAGTCAATGTGTTTTACGAAATTTGTGTTGACTGAGTGGTCGAAAAAGTTACTTAATTATTTTAAATTATCATATATTATTATTTATTTCTTAATATCTGGAATCTACAAAAATGGCCCTATAAAATATCCATCGTATAAAGCACTTTCTTTATACAATCTATACTATAGGTACCATTTTAATTTAATTTTCTTATACTCTTAATTACATGTTATTGCGGACTCGTTAATACATACCAATAACCATCTTGATTTCTTTCCCCTGATTTGTATGCAGTAGATGAGGTAGCAGTAACTGTGCCATAAGAAGTTGTCCCTTTTGAATAAATTGGGTCGTTAACTGCATGATATTCCTGCAAATCATAATATACTCCAGAACCATTCCACTCCTGTGTACACTTAAGTAATTTATAGTATGATGTGCCTTTGTAGTTTTCTCCAGGTGGAATTATATACAGTAATCCCCCTGGTCCACAATAATAGCCTGCCAAGTTTCCAGGCGACAATGATGTATTACCATTACTTAATGTAAAGTAACCTGAAGAATCTGGTCCTGAAACATTCGCATATGGTCCTGAATTTCCAACTGGATGAAGCTTCATGTTTACAATATTGCCGTGTTACTTTTTTCCAGTTGTCTTTCTGTACACAATTCCATTTTGTCCAAGCATATAATTTAGTAGTTCCAGAAACAGTTTTAGTGTTACTATTATTTTTTGCATCATATACTTTTACCATACATGTATGATTTCCTGTAGTTAATCCTGTTATATTTACTGTTTTTGTTACACTTAAAGTTGTTGCTGCCATTGTTTGGGTATATTCACTTTTTAATGTACCATCTACATAAAATTCAAATTTTACTATTCCTGACTTTGTATCTTGTGCTGTTGTACTTAAAGTTATTCCAGTTGCAGAATACTTTGTTGCTGTGAAGTTTGTTATTGTTGGTCCTTCATTATCAAAGTTAAATGCTTCACTTCTTCTTTTTGCTGTTACTCCATTTTCTGTTTCTATTAATATCCACAAATAATACTGTCCTGTAGCTCCATCTTTTGTTATTGTGTCTCCATCTTGACACGTTTCTGTAAATGCGCTATTTGTTGGCTCTGTTACACTGTTTGTCCATACATATTTCATACTTTTTATTTTTTCTTCTGTTTCTGATACTTTTATTTTTGTTGAATGTTCCTTTTCCCAATTTGTATTTCCGTTTGGTTCAAATTCTATTCCTGGCATTATTCCTGTAACTTCTACCGTTGTACTTGCCATTAAATCTCCATATGCTTTTATTGTGTACTTTCCATTTTGGGTTGCTATATATGCTTCTGTCGCCTCGTCTTTTTTTGGGTCATATGGAAACTCCTTTATCTTTTCTCCTAATAGCCAAATCTCTATTTTGCTTATTCCATTCTTTTCTTCTTTTGCTGTTATATTTATTGTTGCATTTTTCTTGTCAGTTGCCAAGTCCACTGTTGCAGTTACTGTTGGAAATACCAGATTATCTGCTCTTCCTAATCCTCGTCCTATCTTTGGTATAGTTCTATCAAGTTCAAATGCCCATCCACTTATAATTGCTACATCTCCTTTTATTTCTGTTCCTGGTATTTCGTTTTTTATTAATTTGTCTAAAAAGTCATCTTGATTATATTCTGGATTTATATTTTTTTCATATTGTCCATCTGCTAATAATACTGTTTCTAATACTTCTCTTGCTTTTGCTTCGTTATATTTCATTCCTGCACTCTCTGCTCTGTTAAATATTCCTTTATCATTAAATACAGCACTTAGGGAAACAGCAGCTAGAATTAATAACACTATTAGGGTCACTAAGTTTGCAAGACTTCAATCAAATTTAAATTGCTATGTATTAATAATTCTAATAAATATTTTCAAACTTTAAATATGAAAACTGTAGAATATATTTATCATATTCTACAGTTTCACATTATTTTTCACTTATTATTTCTTGTATACTTTCCTTTAATTCTTTGATATCATTATTAACAACATACCAAATAGTTTTTAGTTTTATACCTTCATAGTCATGTACTATTCTGTTTCTCAAACCTTTTATCATATTCCATTCAATTTTGTTATATTTCTTTAAAGTTTCTTTTTCAATATTTTTTACTAATTCTCCAATTTGACTAATTGCAAATATTGTTGCATCTACGGTTTTTTCATCCTTACAGAATTCCTCAAAAGTATATCCCTTTGTATATTGTTCTACCTTTTCAATATATTCTATCATTTTTCTAAAAGATATTATTTCTTTATTTTTCATATACCACAACTCCTGTTTTCTTTATCTCTTTATCTATTTTTGAGTTATCTATTATCTCTGTTTTTTCAAATGCATCAACGTTTTTATTAAATGCTTCTTCAATTTTAGTTATAACGCTAAATAATTTAAAACCATTTAAAGTATCCTTTGTATCAAGTATAAAATCTAAATCGCTATCTTTGTTTGCTTCATTTTTAGCATATGAGCCAAATAATATCACTTCATATACTGGTAATTCACTCAATACTTTTTTTAATATTCGCTTTATTTCTTCAATGGTATATATTCTTTCACTCATATAATATTCTCCTATTTTTATTTTTATATATTGATTATATTACTTAGTATCATGAAAAGTCAATATTTCTTTTCAATTTACAAGTGACATGTTAATTATAATTTATGTAAGTCCTACATATTCAAAATATTCACTAGGTGTTTGTCCTTCAATTCTTTTAACTGCATTTTTAGGATATTTATTAATATCTGCTGAATATTCTGTTCTTAATAAATTAGTTCCCTTTCCCCATTTAGTTATTGTACTTTCTGTAACTTCATATCCTTCATATTCTGCATAATTGCTATCAACATCTCTTACTTTGCGAATAGCTAGTCCCCACGTCTTAGTTTTACTAGTTTTGTATCCATTTGAAGCCCTTTCCTCCCAATATCTAGTAATAATCCCTGGACAATTTTCAGAATTATATGGTTCATTTTTACTACTCAAAACAGTGAAAGATTTATCATTAATCCATTCAGCTTCAATAGAAGTCATATATGTTTTAGTTATCCAACCATTTGAATTTGAATAACTCGTTGTCCAAGTTTTTAATTCCTCTCCTATTGTATATAAAGTAGTTGTTCCATTAGCAACAGCATTCCACACCTTCCATGTATATAACTTAGTTCTTGCTTTAGTATTGTTTTTATTTGCATTTCCTAATTTATCATAAACAATTACATAACACTCTTTATTTTCAACCGCTGTTGGTCCTTCCCAAGTATATATTTGCTCATTCTGGCTTGATACTATTTGGTTATCTATATAAAACTCATATTTTTCTATTCCACTATGTCTGTCACTTGCAGTTGCTGTTAATGTAAATGAAGTTTCTGATACTGGAGTCGGCGTTAGTTCTACTGTTGGGCCTTCATTATCAAAGTTAAATCCTTGACTTACACATATATTTGTTTTTTGATTACTTCCTGTTCCGATAGTTAACAATACCCATAAATAATATGTTCCTGTCATTGTATCATCTCCGCCAGTAATTACTCCATCACTTGGACAATTTTGTGTAAATGCTGATATTGCTGGCTCATTTGCATTGTCATCTTTTACCCATACATATTTCATTCCTGTTATTGTTTCTGCTGTTTCTTCTACTGTTACTTTTGTTGTATGTTGCTTCTTCCACTCTGTACTTCCATTTGGTGTAAATTCTACTGCTGGTATTATTCCTTCTACTGTTACTGTTTCGCTTGCCATTAAGTCTGCATATGCTTTTACTGTATATACTCCATTTTTGTTTACTTCGAAGTCTAGTGTTATTTCTGTTTGCGGTGCTTCATATGTTTTTGTTTCTTTTTCAATCTTTTTTCCATCTAGCCATAATTCTATTCTTGTTATTCCTTTTGTTATTTCTGTCGCTTTTGCTTTAAATGTTGCTTTCTTTCCATTGTCTATTAATGTTGGACCACTTATTATTTCTACTATTGGGAATATTAGTTTATCTGCCTTGCCTAAAGCTCGTCCTATCTTTGGTACGCTTCTATCTAGTTCAAATGCCCACTCTCCTATTATTGCTACATCTCCTTTTATTTCTGTTTCTGAAATTTCATTTATTATTAGTTCATTTAAAAAGTCATCTTGATTATATTCTGGATTTGTATGTTTCTCCATTTGTCCATCTGCTAATAATACTGTTTCCAGTACTTCTCTGGCTTTTGCCTCATTATACTTAACACCTGCACTCTCTGCCCTGTTGAATATTCCTTTTTCACTAAATACTGCACTTAAAGTTACTCCGTGCTAATATCAAAAGCACAATAAGGGTCACAAAGTGTGCAAATGAAACTCATTTATAGTAAACAATCAGTTTCTATATCCTTAAATAAAAATATAAAAAGTTTTACGAACATAAACGTAAAACTTAAATAATTTTATATTAAATAATCCTCAATAATCTTTATATTATTATTCTCTATTCTAGCTTTTACTCCAAGCGGGATTGTCATTATTCTTTCAGTGTGTCCAAAATTGTTAGATTTTATGATTGGAAAATTTATATCTATGTCTTTAATTGTGTCTAGTAATATTTTTTCTATAGAAATCTCCGCTTCGTAAAATCCAAGCCATAATCCATTAATTCTATTAAATACCCCTTGTTGTTTTAAATTATAAAAATAATTACTTACTGTTTGTGGCTTTGCTTCAAATGCAAAATCCTCTAAAAATAGTATTTTGTTTTCAAAATTAAGTTCTTTTGAAAGTTCGTTAATTAGTGATAAATTTCCTCCTATTAGCTGCCCCTCTGCAGTAATTCCTCTCTTTTCCTTTATATATTTTATATTGTCATTTTCCATTTCAATTAAATAGCATTCATCGTTATTAGTTAGAAGATATTTCTCAGCATCACATATATGTTTCATTAATTGTTCATAGCAATATATAGTTTCAGATGAAGTTACTGTTTTAAAATTTGGTCCTATAAATCCTATATTTCCTGTTTTTTCGACAATATAATTAATATATGAAGCAGCATCACTATAACCACATATTATTTTATTATTTCTTTTTATTAGCTCTAAGTCAAGGTATTCATATACAGTGTTTGAATTATATCCACCCTTTAAAGTAAGTATTGCTTTTACTTCTTTATCAGCATACATATTGTTTATATCGTCTGCTTTCTCCTTAGCTGTTGCTCCATATCCTGTTGTATTTTTAAAACAGTTTTGTGCAAATTTCACCTCATATCCCTTGTCTTTAAATAACTTTACTGAATTTCTAACAATGTCCATATCATCATCATCTACTAAATTACAAGGACTTACTACTCCTATTATATCACCTTTTTTTAGTTTTTCAGCTAACATATTTTCTCCTTAAGTAATTATTTTATCATTGCTAATAAACCGTTTGTATTTATTAATTCTTTGTCTCCTCTTTTTGAATAATATTGGTCCATATGACACACTGTACAAATGCCGCTATCTATTATATTTTTGTCTAATAATCCTGCCTCTTTTAGTAAAACTCTGTATAATTCAATATTATCTATCTTATATTCTCTACCTTTTTCATTATGTTCCTTAGTTTTTTCAATTATATTATATTTTTTGCATTCTTCCTTGAACTCTTCTTTATATAAGCTTAAAACATCATCATTTACTTCAAAGTGGTCTTTATGTATGCAAGGAAATGTACAACATATTATGTTTTCAGGCTTTGAACCGTATTTCTTCATCATTATATCTACTGCTTTTACACCTATTCTTTTAACTGTTCCTCTCCATCCTGAGTGTATATTGGCTATTACCTTGTTTTTTGGGTCGTAAAATAGCATTGGTATGCAGTCAGCTGCTGTAAGTATTGTCGCAAATTGAGGTTTGTCTATTATAATACCATCTATAATTTCCTCTTTTATTCTTCTATCACTTATTTCCTTATTTTCAAATTCTAATATATTGTCTGTGTGATTTTGTTCTGGTTGCAATATTTGTTCTGCTGATATATTGAATTCCTTATATACTTTTTCTAAATTTTTCTCTATGTTATTTGGTTGTCTTCTTCTAAATCCAGTTTCGTATGTTCTTAATGAGAATGCATGTACTAATTCTTCAAACTCTAATAATCTTTCAAATTGTAAATATTCAAAATCTTCTTTCTTTATAATCTTTATGTTGTCCATATAGAAATACGTTTATGTATAATGTCAATACATTATACAATAGCCTTTCTTTATTTATTTTTGTTCGTTGAACTTTATTTAAACTTCCAACATTATTATTTTACAACTTTTTTTTAAAATTGTCAAATTTATGTAAGAATTTCACTTATTAGTTGACTATATATCGTCATTTTATAGATAAAAAATACTTGTATAGCCTATGTGAATACTATTTGGTGATATCTTGCTTCACTTCATGATATACAAGTATTGTTTTCTTTATAGTACATTTTTCAAATTTAATTTTTGCTTATCCTTTAAATGGTCTAATAAATATATCCCTTCTTCAATTTCTGGTACTACTTCCTCTTCCAAATCTGTTTCAAAATGAGCCTTTATCTTTTTTATTTGTGTACATATTTTTTCAAGTTCCTCATGTTCTAGATAATATGAAAGTAAATCATCTTTCTTTTCCCAGCTTTTATCAATGTCTTCGGTTGTTTGTTTTAATTCTTCATTTGAGTACTGTTTTGAAAGTGTCATTTCCTTTAAATTTTTAAGTTTTTCATCTAATTCATCTAAGCTATTATTAGTATGTTTTTGAGTAATAATCTCTGCCACTATTATAAAAATAATAATTATAATTGTTATTATCTCTTCCTTTTTCATTAATTAATCCTTTCTAATTCTAGCGTTTTTTATATTTTTCTCTTTTGTTCTTAAAATCTCTACTTGCTCTTTTTGTCTTTTGATTGACAAAAGAAATTTCCTTTAGCATCTATAGTTGCCACTAATGTATCTTTTGGAATTGTATGGAATTTTTTTAGTTGTTTTTCAAGCCATTTATAATCTTTCCCAAGTTTTTGTATATTTTCTTCCATTATTCTTCCATCTAAAACTAAATTATATGGAATTCCTGTGTATTCTGGTTCTATTTGCATGTCTTCAAGTGTAGGATTTTGTTTTTGTGGTTTTAATATTACTGATATATCTCCACTTGTTTCAAGAATTGCATATTCTACATCTGCTATATTAAATACATTTTTTTCTCGTAATTTTACTTGCAAATCACTTACTGTATATCTCTCTTTTTCTAATACCTTCTCATCTATTTTTCCTCTGTATATTAGTATTGCTGGCTTTCCACAAGTTACATATCTAAATCTTATACATTTTAAGTTTAATACAGTTATTATTAAATGCATTACTAATAACCCTAAGATTGGAGTTATTCCTGAAGTTATTGGAATTCCTGTTTCTGCCATTGGTATTGTTGCTAAATTTGCAATCATTAGTGATATTACAAACTCAAATGGTTGAAGTTCTCCTACTTCTCTTTTTCCCATTATACGTGTAACCAACAATACAACAATATATAATATTATTGCTCTTACAAAATTTATTAACATATAGTTTCTCCCTTATTCTTTGTATTTTTTTATATTGTTTCCAGTTTTGAGAAATTTTATGTATTGGATTTTTATGTATATTTTTTCATTTTTTGTAAATAATTACAATAAATATTTGATAAGTTTTCATAGTTTGTTTTTACTATTGGGAACAACATATCTTTTCAAGAAAGGAATTTTATAATGAAAATTAATAAAAGTATTCAATTGATTGGTAGATTTGTATGTGCCATTATTGTTTTAGGAATTACGGCTTTCTTTACTCCTGGATTTACTATTGAAAATCTTTGGGTTTTGGCTATTGCTGTTGTAGCTCTATCATTGATTGATTTTTTTATAGGCTGCTTTACGCCTTTATTCTCTCATCCATTTGTTAAGTTCTTTATTGGCGCTTTGCTTGCTGGAATTGCTTTATATTTAGTTCAGTACTTTATTATTGGATATATATTATCAATTATAGCAATAATACTTGGAGCCATTGTATTTGGACTTGTTGATTATATGCTTCCTAGTGAACCCATTCAAAAATAATTGGTAAACATAATTTAAGATGTTACTTATTTGGTTTTCATAATAACTATCGTTTTTGTTTTTGATAGAACATTTTGTCGTTTTTTATGTGCTTATTTTCAACTATCCACAGAGTTATCCACAGTTTCCACATTTTTTATTTTTATTGGTTAGTTTTTAATGTTATCTTCTCTTTCTCTCAATATTCAAAAAATGTAAACCAATTGTAGTATTATTGTAATTATTGTTAAACATTGTTTTAATAATTATTTTAAAATAAAAAAGAATAATACCAAGAGGAATTTGCAACTCTTGGTATTATTATGGTGCAGATACCCGGAATCGAACCGGGACGGAGTATTAGTCCGCAGGATTTTAAGTCCTGTGCGTCTACCAGTTCCGCCATATCTGCATAACTATTATAAAAACATTTATAATTATAATACCTAGTCTTATGTTTTGTCAATACAAATTACAAAAAAAATTAAAAAAAATAATAGAGAGCCTGTGAAGTGAACCCAAATTATTAGACAAAAAAAGTTTAATAAGGAGGGTTCATTTTC
>CAQYCU010000016.1 GCA_948919095.1 uncultured Clostridia bacterium
GCATCATTATGTCCACAGCATTCTTTCTTTTCTGGAATATCTGTTACTATGCTCTCTGTTGTTAATATCATTGATGCTATTGAAGCTGCATTTTGTAATGCACTTCTTGATACTTTTGTTGGATCAACTATTCCAGCTTTTTTCATGTCAACATATTTTTCATTCTTAGCATCAAAACCAATACCTTCTTTTTCGCTCTTTACTTTTTCAACTATAACAGCTGGCTCTAGGCCTGCATTTATAGCAATTTGTCTTGCTGGCTCTTCGAGTGCTTTTAATATAATATTTCCACCAACTTTTTCATCAGCTTCTAGTTTTTCAACTACTTTTGTAAGTTCTGGAATTATATTAATATATGCTGTTCCACCACCTGGTAATATTCCTTCTTCAACTGCTGCTCTTGTTGCAGATAAAGCATCTTCAATTCTTAGTTTTCTATCTTTCATTTCTACTTCTGTTGCAGCACCTACTCCAATAACAGCAACTCCACCTGAAAGTTTTGCAAGTCTTTTTTCTAGTTGCTCTTTATCATATTCGCTCTTTTCGTCAGCTATTTGTGCTTTTAATTGTCCTACTCTATCGGCAATTAGTTGTTTGTCTCCTGAGCCACCAACTATGATTGTTTCATCTTTGCTTATTTTTACTTGTTTTGCTCTTCCTAGTTGAGTAATCGCAGTGTCTTTTAATTCTAATCCTAAATCTCCTGTAATTACTTCTCCACCAGTTAATATTGCCATATCTTGTAACATTTCTTTTCTCTTGTCTCCATAGCCTGGTGCTTTTACTGCAACTACGTTTAATACACCTCTTAATTTATTTAAGATTAATGTTGAAAGTGCTTCTCCTTCAATATCGTCACATACTATAACAAGTTTTCCTGACATCTTCATTAATTCTTCAAGTAATGGTAATATTTCTTGAATATTTGATATTTTCTTATCTGTTATTAATATGTATGGGTTATCCATATCAGCTGTCATTTTTTCTGTATCTGTTGCCATATATGGTGATACATAGCCTTTGTCAAATTGCATTCCTTCTACTACATTTAATTCTGTATTTGATGTCTTTGATTCTTCAATGGTTATTACACCATTTGTTGATACTTTTTCCATTGCATCAGCAATTAGTTCGCCTATTTCTTCATTGTTTGCAGAAATACTTGCAACTCTTGCTATGTCGTCTTTTCCATTTACATCAACACTAAGTTTTTTTAGAATTTCAACTGCACTTTCAATTGTTTTGTCCATTCCTCTTTTTATAGCCATTGGGTCTCCACCTGCTGCTACATTTTTAACACCTTCTTTTATCATGCTTTGTGCTAAAACTGTTGCAGTTGTTGTTCCATCTCCTGCTACATCATTAGTTTTTTCACTAACTTGTTTTACAATTTGAGCTCCCATGTTTTCAAATTTATCTTTTAACTCTATCTCTTTTGCTATTGTAACACCATCATTTGTAATTAGTGGTGTACCAAAGCTTTTGTCTAATACTACATTTCTTCCTTTTGGTCCAAGTGTAACCTTTACTGTATCAGCTAATTGATTTACACCATTTAATAATTTCATTCTGGCTTCTTCACCATATTTAATATCTTTTGCCATAATAAAAATTCCTCCATTTCTATCGTTTTGTTGATTATACATACTGTTTCAAAAATATATATAACATTCTTACAATTTCGCTTGTTTATCATTGTTCATCATCTTCATTAAAGAATATATGACAATTATTCAACAACAGCTAAAATATCACTTTGTTTTACAATTATATAGTCTTCACCTTCATATTTCACTTCAGTTCCTGAGTATTTGTTTGTTACTACTCTGTCTCCTTTTTTTACTATCATTTTTACTTCTTTTCCATCTACTATTCCACCTTCTCCAACTGCAATTACTTCAGCTATTTGTGGTTTTTCTTTGCTTCCACTTGATAGTATAATTCCGCTTGCTGTTGTTTCTTCTGCTTCACACATTTTTAAAACAACTCTGTCCATTAATGGTTTTAACATAAAATACCTCCTTATATTACAGATTGCTAATTGACTTTATTATTATATTCGCTCTATCTATGTTTGATTACTTTGGTTTAGTTATACTATAAAAGCTATCTCCTCATAACTTAAATGTAGAGAATCTTATATAATAAAATTATTAGCAGTCTTTATTATTGACTGCTAATAATTTATATCTTTTTTTAGCAAATGTCAATAGAGATTGCTAATTTTCACAAACTTTTCACAATAGTATGAAAACGCTTCAAATCTCTATTATTTTTCAACTTGCTTTTTAGATTTTTTAATTAATTCTTTAAATAGCGGGGCTACTCTATCTGGTCTTGATTTAAACTCAGGGTGGAATTGTCCACCTACAAAAAATGGATGTTCTTTTTCAGGAATTTCTACTATCTCAACTAGCATATTGTCTGGTGAAGTTCCAACAATTTTAAGTCCATTTTTTTCCATTTCATCTCTATAAGCATTGTTAAATTCAAATCTATGTCTATGTCTTTCTGAAATATTTTCACTTTCATATATTTTGTATGTATAGCTGTTTTTCTTTATTGTACAAGGATATGCTCCAAGCCTCATTGTTCCACCTTTTTTCTTTATTATCTTTTGGTCCTCCATTATGTGTATTACTGGGTTTTGACATTTTTCGTCAAATTCTTCAGAATTAACATCCTTTAATTTTAATACGTCTTTTGCAAATTCAATTACCATCATCTGCATTCCTAGGCATATTCCTAAGATAGGCACCTTATTTTCTCTTGCATATTTGATGGTTGTTATCATTCCATCAATTCCTCTATCTCCAAATCCTCCTGGGATAACTAATCCATTATATTCCTTTAATTTCTCTTTTACATTTATTGAATTAATTGTTTCACTGTCTATAAAATTTACGTCAACATGCACATTGTTTGCAAATCCGCCATGTCTAAGACTTTCTGCTACTGAAAGATATGAATCTTCAAGCTTTACATATTTTCCTACAATAGCAATTTTTACTTGTGCTTCTTCTTTTATTTTTGTTATCTTTTTGCACATATCTTCCCAAGTTTGGTTATTGGCTTTTTTATTTTTTAGTTCTAACTTTTTACATACTGCGTCTGCAAGGCCTTCTTTTTCAAGCATTAGTGGAACTTCGTACAAATTCTTTACAGTTGAGTTTTCAATTACATTTTCTTTTCTAACATTACAAAACATAGCTATCTTTTCTTTCATGTTTTGTGGTATCTTAATATCAGCTCTACACACTAATATATCAGGGTTTATTCCTATTGATTGAAGTTCTTTTACTGAATGTTGAGTTGGCTTTGATTTTAGTTCATTTGAGCCACTAATATATGGTAAAAGTGTTACGTGTATAAATGAGCATTTATTAGCTTCTCTTTCTAATCCTATCTGTCTAATAGCCTCTAAAAATGGTTGACTTTCTATATCTCCTACTGTTCCACCTATTTCAGTTATTACTATATCTACATCTTGTTTTTCAAAACTATATATTTTTTCTTTTATCTCATTTGTTACATGTGGAATTACTTGTACTGTTTTTCCTAGGTAATCTCCTCTTCTTTCTTTTTCAATTACATTTAAATATATTTTTCCACTTGTTATACTTGAATTAGCTGTTAAGTTTTCATCTGTAAATCTCTCATAATGTCCTAAATCTAAGTCTGTTTCTGCTCCATCGTCGGTTACAAAAACTTCTCCATGTTCATAAGGACTCATAGTTCCAGGGTCTATATTTATGTAAGGGTCTAATTTTTGATTTGCTACCTTATAGCCTCTATTTTTTAATAATCTTCCTAATGATGCTGCTGTTATTCCTTTTCCTAATCCTGATAATACTCCACCTGTAATGAATATAAATTTTGTTTCCATTTTTTCCTCCATTTCATTACTTTTAGTTATACATATGTCCTTCTATGCATCTAATATATTGGGCTAAAAACGCAAAGATAGACGCTAAAAAAAGAGTTTTTTTTTAGCGTCTATTCCTAAAAGCTATTTTTATATTATCACTATTTTAATTTAAAATCAAGTATTTTGAATAATTTTTATGCAACTTTTATTCCTGTATCTATTACTTCCTGAACAAATGGATTGCCCTCTTTAAAATCTTCAGCTTTTATTGGGTGAGGCTCTATTCTTAAGTCTATATCACGTGTTAACATCATTAATTCAACCATTATATCAAAAATATTATTATTGCTATTTACTATAACTGCTACATCTATATCACTATCTTCATTATTTGTTCCTTTAGCATAAGAACCAAATAAATAAACTTCTTTGATATTATAATGTTTAGAAATTACTTTTGTATATTCTTCAACTCGTTTTAAGATATCTGTATTAATATTTTTTTTAGCCATTCTCTAATCTCCTCTATATTTTTTATTTGTTCTAAGGTATATTCTTTTGAACATTTTTTATAAAATTCATTTTTATAATCTTCATATCTTGTACTTATATTAAAGGAATTACATGTCATTAAAATTCTTGTTTTCTTTTCATCAGTTTTTATATTGCATTTTTCTGCTAATATAATTAAATTATGAATTTTAGGTGGATATGGATTTTCTTTATTTATTTTTGCATATATTGCCTTTAGTAATTTTTCGACTGTTAGATGCCCTATAAATAACGACCATGTATACTGCTCTACCTCAAAAGTCTTTTTCATTGATTCATAGTCTCTATCAGAACTTTCAATCCAATAATTCATTAAATCTATATTATTCATCTTTCTTACAATTATTATTATAACATTATTATTAAAAAATTACTACATATTCTCAATAATTTTTATGTTTTTACATATAAATTTATTTAAAGTTTTACATAATATATTGCCTTTTCTTAAAAATATGCTATAATATAATGTACGCAAATACTTGCAGCAATATTTTCAGGAATTTTTCCTGAAGATGCACATTGGAAACAAAATAAATTTTGAAAGGTAGTTATGAAATGAACATAACACAAAAAAATCGGAAGTCCCTTACCCACTCGCAGGTAACCCTATTGTGTGCGGTCATTGCCATATTATCATTTGGCGCTGGCATTACACTTGTGCTGCATAGGACACCTACTCCTGAAAGTCCTGACACTTATATTACCGAACCTCAGGACACCGAAAATGAACCTTCCACCACCGACGAAAATAAGTTAAAAGGAATTCATGATATGCCTGCTAACTCTATGCCGTCTACAAACTCATCTTCAAGCGCGGAAGAAGACATTATTACTTCAAATAATCCTTATATTCCCTATGTACAGAATCCTACAAGCGTTACCACTACAAAATGCAGAGAACAGGAAACCGACGAGGAGATTATGCAAAACCCTGACTCCTACGACCGCTTCAAAACCATTGATAACAGATACAATTTCCATAATACAATACAGTTTATGTATTTTAATGGTGCATGGGATGGAGAGCCTATGGTTTTTGATAGGCACTATATATCAATCTCAGAAAGCGGATATATATGTGCTGACATGCATCGTCTAATCTCACAAAAAACTGTAGACCTCCCGCTTGACTTTGATACGGCGCGTTCTGATGACTGTAACACAGAGTACATCCCTGGAAAGGGAACATACTTTGTAGACGATGAAACCTATATCTACTGTTACAAGGGCATGGAAGCCAAGCTTGGAAAGCTAAACTGGAAGGATGGCACAGGCATTGACGTTGAATATCATCATCCTTTTATTCATTATGATGAGGTAACTTCGAAAATGTTTCTGTGGACACCAATGATTTACTCCTACAATGTTGTATACGACTATACTTATCTCTACATTTTTCCTGATTATGACAAAGCTAAAATAGAGTTTGTCGCCCAGGTCAAAGACTTTGACTTTAATGAAAACGGTTTTGAGTACATTGACATGGACAACAATGTGTGGAGATACACGAACCAAAATGGCAAAGATGAATTTGTAAAAGTTTCAGAGTAATACCTTGCCTCAATCCAATATGAAGCAAAAATACAGTGGCGCATAACATTTTATGTGCCACTGTATTTTTATATAATTTATCCTTGATATTTTTTTATTATAATGATACTATAAAGTTAAATTTATTTTAGGAGGTTTTTATGTCTGTTCATAATGAAGCTAATATAGAAGATATCGCAAAAACGGTTATAATGCCTGGTGACCCCCTTCGTGCAAAATATATTGCTTACGAATTTTTGACTGATGTCAAATTAATTAATTCAGTTCGTAATATGTTTGGATATACTGGGTACTACAAAGGTAGTAAAATTACTGTTTTTGCTTCTGGTATGGGGATGCCGAGTATGGGCATTTATTGCTACGAATTATACAAGTTCTACAATGTTGAAAATATTATTAGAATTGGTTCTTGTGGAGCTTATAGTGAAAATTTAAACTTGTTTGATACTTTATTAGTTGATAAAAGTTATACTGAGGGAAATTTTGCTTTATCCTTAGAGGGTGCAAATTGCCATATTGCTGAGGCAAGTGAAGATTTAAATTCAGTTATTATGAATGAAGCTAAATCTGTATTTGGTGAACATATTTATAATTCTGAAAATATTGTAAGTGATAATAATGCTAAAAAGCTTGTTAGATGTAATGTTATATGTAATGAGTGTTTTGATTATTATGTTAAAGATATTGACGAAATGATAGCTCGTTTCCCTAAAGACCTAAATTTAATTGGTTGTGAAATGGAGTCTTTCGCATTATTCTATACTGCGAAATATCTTAATAAAAAGGCTTCTTGTTTACTTACTGTTGTTGATTCTCATTATAAAAATCAAGAAATATCTTCTGAAGATAGAGAAAAGTCATTAAATGATATGGTTATTCTTGCTCTTGAGAGTGGAATTAAATTTAATTAATAATTATAAGGAGCACCTTAAAATGCTCCTTTTTTATATTTATGAAATAAAATAATGTTCAACTACTACCTTTATTCCAATTAAAATAAGTACTATTCCTCCAAAAATCTCAGCATTTTTTCCCATTCTATTTCCAAATAAATTGCCTAATTTTACTCCTGCAACTGACATTACAAAAGTTATCACTCCAATTATTATAGCTGGAATTATTATGCTATTTTTTAATATTGCAAAAGTTACTCCAACAATTAAAGCATCAATACTTGTTGCAATGGCAAGCATTATCATTGTTTTAAAATCTATTTTATCATTTGTCTCTTCCTCTCCCCATATAGCTTCTTTAATCATATTTAATCCAATAAATGCAAGTAATACAAGCGCTATCCAATGACTCCAATTTTCTATAATTGATTGGAATTTTATTCCTGCAATATATCCTATACATGGCATTACAGCTTGAAATATTCCAAAATATAATCCTATTATTATTGCATTTTTCCATTTCATTTCTTTCATGGATAAACCTTTGCATAATGATACAGATAGTGCGTCCATTCCAAGTCCTATTGCTATAAGTATTATTTCAGTTAAAATCATTTTGCTTTATTCCCTTCACATTATTATAAAATATCTTTTATTAATTATATTAATAAAAGATATTTGTATTCTTCATGCTATTACTTTTAAAAGACCAAGCATCAAAACTATAATTCCAAGTACTATTCTATACCAACCAAATGCTTTGAAGTCATGCTTTTTGATATAATTCATTAAAAATTTTATTACGAATACTGACACAATAAATGCAATAATAGTCCCTACTAAAAGTACTGCAAATTCTTCTCCTGTAAAATTAAATCCAAATTTTAAAACTTTTAGTAAACTTGCTCCACACATTGCTGGTATTGCTAGATAAAATGTGTATTCAGCAGCAACTGTTCTTGATATTCCTATTAATAGTGCTCCTATTATCGTAGCTCCAGACCTTGACGTTCCTGGGAAAATTGCTGCAATTATTTGAAATAGACCAATTATTATAGCATCTTTATATGTAAGCTCCTTCATCTTTGTAACTCTTGGCTCTTTATGTAATTTACTTTCAATAATTATAAATGCTATACCAACTAATATTAACATTATTGCTATACAGGTTGGATTATAAAATTTTGCCTCTGCTATTTCATCAATTCCAAACAATACAATTATAATTGCTGGCAGGCAAGCTACTATTATTTTTCCCCACAAATTCAATATTTCTTTATCAAAAGTAATTTTCTTCTTTTCTTTATCTTTTTTTATTGGCCATATATTTTTAAAATATAATAGTACTACTGCAAGTATTGCTCCTAGCTGAATTACTACTTCAAACACATTCCAAAAATCTACAGATAAATTTTCAAATTTCATAAACGTTTCAGCTAATATTAAATGCCCTGTACTACTAATAGGTAACCATTCTGTAATCCCTTCTATTATTCCAAAAATAATTGCTTTAATTATATTCATAACCGTGTGTTATTCGTTATTTACGAATTTCTCCTTTCAATTTATTTATATATATTTTTTTTGAATTATATGTTACTTTATTTCTAAACAGAACATAAAGCAAAATCTCCCTTTATTTAATTTTTACAGAACAAAAAAGCTACTTTTAAAAGTAGCCTTGTTTGTATTTATTATTCTTCTGAGCTAGGAGCGTCTTCCTTTGCTTCAGGTTCTGGTGTATTATTGTATACTTCTAATATAGCTTTTTGGATTTTTTCTCTAGTAGCAGGATTGATTGGGTGAGCTATATCTTTGTGCTCTCCTGTACTCTTAATCTTTTTGCTAGGCATAGCAATAAATAATACTCCTTCAGGATTTTCAATAACTTTAATTTCGTGTACAACGAATTCGTTATCGAATGTTACAGAAGCTACAGCTTTTAATCTGTTCTCTGTACTTACTTTTCTTAATCTTACATCTGTTATTTCCATTTTTGATGTTCTCCTTCCAAAGTTTAAATTGTACATTTTCTGTACTATTTAATTATTCGCTATAAAAGTTTTTTTTCCTTCTTTTTTTTGCAATATTTTACTAAAATTTTTTTTGTTTTAAAATTGATTATAATTTAATATATATTAGTATAAAATTTTATTTTTAAAATTTCATTTTTTATTGAAAAAATGTCTAGTATATACTGATTTTGCTAAAAGACTTGTTTTTTTTGGCAAAATGTATTATAATATCTTAGCATATTATTAATTTAAGGAGATTATAACTTTGGACGAATTAAATGAATTAAAACAATATAAGAATATACATATGATAGGTATTGGTGGAGTTAGCATGAGCGGTATTGCTGAAATACTTCAAAATAAAGGTTTCAACATTTCTGGCTCTGACATTTCTTCTTCAAATGTAACTGATAAATTAAGGGAAAATGGTATTGATGTTACTATAGGCCATTATTCTGAAGCTATTGAAAATGCTAATTTAGTAGTATATTCAGCTGCTGTTAATGATAATGATGTTGAGCTTGCAAAAGCTAAAGAGCTTAATATACCAACTGTTGAGCGCAAGGAAATACTTGGTCTAATTACAAAAGCTTTTAGAAATACTATATGTGTTTCTGGAACACATGGCAAGTCAACAACTACTTCTATGGTTTCAATGTGTTTTTTAGAAGCCAAAAAAGACCCTACTATTCAGGTAGGTGCTATACTTGATGAAATAGATGGTAATTATAAAATTGGAAATAGTGATTATTTTATACTTGAGTCTTGTGAATATTCTGAAAGTTTTCTTTCATTCTATCCAAAGGCTGAAATTATATTAAATATTGACTCTGACCATTTAGATTATTATAAAAATATTGAAAATATTAGGGAAGCTTTTATTAAGTTTGTACAATTACTTCCTGATGATGGTATATTAGTTTATAATGCTGATGATGTTAATTGTTCGCATTTTTCTAAATATACTAAGGCTAAATCTCTAACTTATGGCATTAACTCTAGTAATGCTAACTATACAGCTAAAAATATTAGTTTTGATAAATATGGTTTTGCCTCTTTTGATGTATATCATAATAATGTATTTTATAAAACTTTTAAGCTTTCTGTTCCTGGAAAACACAATGTTTATAATGCTTTAGCGTGTATAGCTCTTTGCGACGAATTTGGCTTAGATAGGTCTGACATTAAATCAGCACTTCAAAAGTATACTGGTGCTCATAGACGTTTTGAGTATCTTGGCGAAATTAATGGTGCTAAAATATTTGATGATTACGGTCATCATCCTACTGAAATTGCAGCTGTTGCAGAAGCTATGAAGAAACGAAAATATAATCATTCATGGGTTATCTTTCAACCTCATACTTATAGTAGAACTAAAAACCTACTTGATGACTTTGCAAAATGCTTAACAAACTTTGATAATATCATTATTACTGATATTTATGCTGCTCGTGAAAGTAATACTTATAATGTGTCTGCCAAAGATATTGTCAACAAAATTGATGATTTAGGTCGTAAAGCTTATTACATTCCTAAATTTGATGATATTATTGATTTTGTTAAAAGAAATGTAAAAAATGATGATATTATTATTACTCAAGGTGCTGGAACTATTACGGACCTTGGACATAAATTAGCTGGAAAAGATTAATAAATTTAACCAACCCTTCTATTACCATCGGGTTGGTTTTCTTCTTACCTATAATTCTCAACTGATGTTTCAGTATATTTAAAATATTGTCCTGTACCTGAAACATCATTTTCATTTCTATGATTTTCATTAAATTCTTTTGAACCTTTTAAGAAATATTTGTACTTGCTTGATTCTGGTAACTTTCCATAGCCTATTAATATAGGGTCATCCCAAGTTGTATCTACTGAATACCATTTTCCATCATCCATTAATACTTGATTCCATGAATGATATTCTGACTCTCCTGAATTATTAACACCATTACCATACACTAATATACACGGAATGTTTAGTTTATCCATAATATATTTAAAACTTTCTGCATAGCCTTCGCACACAGCTTTACCTTCTATTAGTGCACCATATATATTTGAATTATTAACTGCTTCTGTTTGATTATATTCAACATTTTCAACAATGTAATCATGAATATATTTTACTTGTTCATATCTTGGACTTGATATAACATTATTTATTATATTATTTATTTTGTTTTCAACTTCATTAATTGCCACTTGAACTTCGTATTCATCATTAAAAGAATCAATAAAATAATTACCATTGTTTTTAGGTTCAATATAATATTTGTATGAGCTTTTTCCAAAAATATTAGTACTTGTTTGTGTTACAAATGATATTTTTTGTGTATCTATATAAAATAAATCTGTCCTGTCTAAGCATATCGCATCCCATGCTGATTGAAATTCAATGTCTATCCCTTCTTTGGTAATTTCTAACTCTATTTTGCCTTTCCCTTTTTTTAATACTTCTATATTATTAATTATTGAAATATATATTATTTTTGCGTCCTCGCTAAGTTGGTTATAAAAATATGACTTATATTCATTTCCAACAGTTGGACTATTGCTACTTGGTTGATTTTCTATTATATTATATTCACTATTTACATTAGTTTCAATAATATTAGTTGTTGATATCTTTTCACTTGTCGGATTTATAAAATAATTACATATAAATAATATTCCCCCTATTAGTATTACTAATAATATTAAATCAACAATACTAATTCCTCTTTCGTTGTTTTTTATCTTTTTTAACATTTTATTCCTCTTATTTGAAAATTATTGTATTATATTTATGTATATTCTTTTTTCTCAATTTTATACTAAAATTATACCCTTTCAAATTTTTTATGTCAATAATTTTTATTAATAAAAATGTTCTAAATTTTGACATTTAATGACATTATATATAATCTTTTGTCAATATTTAGAACATTTATATTATTAATTTTTTATCATCATATCAGCAAATATTGCATACCCTTGTGTTGGGTCATTTAGTAATACATTTGTTATTGCTCCAATAAATTTTCCATTTTGAATTATTGGTGTTCCACTCATTCCGTGGAATTATGCCTCCAGTTGTTTCAAGTAACTTTTTATCAGTAACCTTAATTAACATACTTTTATTATTACTAGAGTTATTTTTAAAAATCTTTTTTATTTCTATTTCATATTCTGAAACCTCATCATTTTTTAACTCACAATATATCTTTGCTTTGCCTATCTCTATTTGAGAACGTGTTGCTACTGAAACTTCTGGTAATTTTATAGAGTTTATAAATTCCTTATTAGTTACTTTGCCATATACCCCAATCTCTGTATTCTTTTCAATCTCTCCAACCTTTTTTCCTTCATCTATTATTCCTCTAATTTCTCCTACTTTTCTTGGTTTACCTTTTACAATCGATATAATTTTACTTGTTACTATTTCTCCATTTGATATATTTAATAATTTCTCTGTATCAATATCTTGTATTCCATGTCCTAATGTTGCAAATGAACAATTTTCTTCGTCATAATAAGTTAGTGTTCCAAGTCCTGCCGCTGCATCTCTAACCCATATACCAAGCATATATTTTCCTTCTTCTCCTATAATAGGTTTAATTGTTGTATAAATTTCCTCATCATCTCTTTGGTATTTCACAGATATGTCTTTACCTTTAGATGAATTAACTATATCCATTAATTGAGTTGTATTTTGTACTTCATATCCGTTTATCTCTTTTATCATATCTCCTTCTTTAATTCCAGTATTCTCATATGGTGTGTATGTTTTTCCATCTTGTCCTTTTATTTCTGACATGCCTACAACTAATACTCCATTTGTATATAACTTTAATCCTATTAATCTTCCTAGTGGATATACCTTTTTTGTCATTTGACTACTTACTTGTTCAATTTTTTCTGAAGGTTGTATATAAAATGAAAAAATGTAACTAACAAAAAATATAATTAATAAAAAACTTGCAATTTTTTTCTTTTTCATTTTTTGCCTCCGAACTTATTATGTCCAAGCAAATTTTTTATATTACGTCAAAATTTGACAAAAATTTTTAAAAAAAGAATAACTTTAAACGCAGATAGTTATTCTTTTTTTAATTTATTTAATTTTAATAACATAAGAAGGTTCTGTCAAATTATTTTCATTAGTCTCATATACAATTTCTCCTAAACTTTTTAGTTCTTCTTCATTATCAAGAACACTTAAATTCAAATCTTCTGTTGCATATGACTTTCTTTCGTTAAAACCAATAACAATATATGAAATATCATATTCTTCAATTAATTTTTTTAACTCTTCAACATTTTTTTCAGTATATAATTTTTTTACGTCATTTAATCTTTTATTTACTTCTTTTGGAATTTCTGTTGACGAATCTACGCTTCTCCATAACCATTCATGGTCTCTCCAGCCAATAACTGTTTGTCTTCCTGTAAAAGTTGATACTCTATTTGAATATGTAAAGTCTTTTCCTTGTTCCTCTAATACAATATCATTTACGTCTGTGTTTTCATTTATCCATCTAATAATATTGTAATCATCATCCATAGTAACATATCCTGAAATATATGAGTTTGCTAAAAAATTTGAACCATCTAATGTTCTTTCTTTAGAAATATTTAATACATTTCCAAACCAGCTAAATGTAAATGCTCCACCATAAATTGAGCTTAGTAAAAGTAAAATATATGCTATTGTACTAAATATTTTATTTATTGCATGTCGTTTTATAAAAAATAATGTCGTAATGATATATCCCATAGCAATTCCAAACATAATAAAACTTTGATAAGTTAACTTAAACATTGTATTTGCTCTATATTGTGATGATACATATATATCTTTTACATATACAAGTTCTGGTGCTATTACTAGTCCTATTGCAGAGCATCCTAATATTATAATGAATGCATCAGCTATACTTAGGTTTTCAATATATCTTATTAGCCATATTTTTCTTCCACTTTTTTCTGATTTTTTAAACATTGTACTTATAAAATAATATAGTACAAGAATTGTAGGAAGTCCCCATAAAATCAGTAATTGCCATATTGGAGTATGTGTATATGTTAGTTTTATTTGTGATGACATTTTTTGAAATGTTAACGAAAAAGGTAATGATACAACATAGCTAACAATAAATATAGTTAATGTTTGAATTAATGTTGCTAATACTCCATCTCTTTTTCGTTCATAATTTTTTAGATTAGAGTATAAAAATACTAAAAATCCTACTACTGTATATATTGGATAATCCCAAAAGTTTATTGTTTTGAATAATCCTATAAATATTCCAAAAAATATTATTGTTGGCTGTATTACTTCTTTTAGTTTGAACTTTTCTTTTATTTGTTCTCTGTTGTTCATCAAAAAAGCAAATAATACTGCAATTCCAACTAACACAAATATTATATTTATTACATGTGCGTGTAAATCTCCTAATATATATGAGTAGCTTGGAAATTCGTGTATTGTTTTATCAGGCGTATCAGGGTTATATCCTATAAATCTAGTGGAATCCCAATATTGATATTTTTCCCCTAGCTCTTGTCCATTCATTTTTGCCATAAGTGGCTTTGCTGCTCCATAAATTACAAAGTGCATATTCCCCGCTAAGTTTACTGCTATTGTCGCAATTACCGCTCCAATAATTGGCAATGCTTTATATATTTTTCTTTTATCTTTTTGCTCAGAAATTGCTACGCTTAGCACATTATTTACTATAGAATATACTCCTACAACTGCAACAGCAAATATTGTTGCTAACATAAAATTGTATCCATATTCTACAGCAACATGAGATGCTTTACTTAAGAATGTTGCTAAATATTGTCCTATATAATAATAGTTTATATCATTTCCTGAAAACCACATGTCTTTTGGTGGCATATAGTCAGTCTGATTCATGATTTTCATAAATCCAAAGTCCATAAATTTTTCAGTACCATATGCTGATGCATTAAAGCTCTTTACATAACATGCAAGTAAAAAAATTACTACAAAAGCAAGTTCTATTCCTAAAAAGGTTATAGCTTTTTCTTTTATACAATCTATTGTGTCTGTCTTTCCTTTTTTCTTTTCAATAAATATTATTAACAAAGAAATAAATAATATTATACAAATACAAATAATTGAATTAATAAAATTAAATTTTAATATATGTGTTAATGATAACAGCCACATTAAAAATCCTGAAAAAGCAAGTCCTATTGCTTTTGAAAATATGTATCCAGAATCTTTAAATTTTTTAAAAATTTTAACAGTTATAGGAAGTGTTACTATAGAAAATATAGTAAGTACTACATACCATTGTATAAAATATTGATATCCAGCATCCTTTAAAAAAACATAACCTAAAATTAATACTAACAATATAGCTAATATTAATTCTAGGCAAGTTATAAGTTTGTTTTTTGATTTTTTATCTCTTTTCATTGTATTACCCTTTTTCTTATTTTATTAAATAAAAACCAGATAGTAGTTTCTTTTACTATCTGGTTAGCTAATATCTTTAATTACGTGCATTAACATTTATTATTCCTGAATGTTGTGCTGCAATATTATAAGTATTATTTCCTGTTACTTGATAGAAAAAGTTTCTTAAAATTTGTGACATTGTTTTATTTGTATTTTTTACTGTAACAGATATTATATCGCCTTCTTTTAAATTATATTCGCCTTCATTTTCAAGCTTGTCTTCTATCTGTGCAGTAAATTCGCTATAATATTCGTTTTCACCAACTTTTGATGATGATGCTTGTTGCACCTTTTTTCTAGCATTTTCATCTAATATCTTTGCTTCAATTAAAACATCAAATGTGTTTCCTGTTTCAGAAATTATAGCTAAAAAGTCATCATATTTATCAACAGTTATTTTTCCTGTTGACCTAATATTATCAACAAATTCACCAGTAGCAGTTTGTACAGCTTGTTGTGCTATATCATCTCCTCTATCTGCTGTTGACATTAATGGAAATATAAACATAAGAATTGCTGTTGTTCCAATTGCTATTACAGTCATCACAGTATCGTTCATATCTATCCTCACTTTCACTTACTTTATTTGTTGTGTTAAGGATTTTTATAAAACCTTATTACACAAATCATTTCTAGCTTAATTTTCTTTTTTATTATAACATATATCTATATATTTTTCAATATATTTAGCCAATTATAGTATAATTAATACCTTTTTTATTACTCTTGTCCTATATAAATATATTGAATAACTTTTTTCTGTGTTATTTTGTCATTAGCTATTTCTCCAACATAGTTTCCTGTTTCATCTTCGAAAGTTATTGTTGAATCTGACTGATTAGTTTCATTATACCTACCATAACTTCCACCACCTAAGGCTCCTTGTCCTTCATTTTCACTATCGTTATTTTCAAATTGTGCTTCATAATTATATTGCCCAACTCTTTCAATAAATCTTGCTCCAGTGTTAGTTGCTAAAGGTACATTTCCCATTTTACTCATATATTGAAAGTGCATTTTAAGATATCTAATTCCATTCGTATCTCGTCTTACTTCATTTCCGGAGCCCTCTGCATGAGTTCTTGACCAGTTTGTCCAAATAAAATCTCTTCCATTTATTAGTGCATCAATAAATAATTTATCATTTCTTTCACTATGTGACCAAGGCTCTTGTCTTGTTAATTCATCATTTATATCTAATCCATAAATTTCTCTTGTAAGAGCACCATTTATGCTTTTTCGTAATGTAGACCTTCCAAGCTGTGTTAAATAATCTCTATTCGCATTTGTTCCTGATGGTACATCTAAGGCTTCTGTATAATACAATGTGATTGGTTCTATTTCTCCAGTAAATTCATGATTTACATCATCCCATTTTCCAACTCCATCATAGAACAATATTGTATAAAAATTGCCATAATAAGAATATAAGTTAGCTATTACTGTATCAATACCAACTTTTCTATAAAAACTATATTCTTTTCCATTTCCAGAGCCATCATATATCTGATAATATGTGTCTTTATCACTTTTATCAAGTACAGCAGTAGCTGTAACTCTAGCTCTTGTAAATGCAAATATTACTAAACTAAGTGCCCCTACAAAAACTATCATGGCAAATGCCATCTTTAATGCGTCTGAAGCGTTTTCCATAATATAACATCATTCTTTCTATAATTAATATGTATTTTATTCATTAGTTACCTTCAATAAAAGTAAATTTCCTAATACTTTATTGTCTTTATTTATAATACTATACTTTTTATCATATAAATATTAGAACAATAAGTTTAATTTAAATTCAATATTTAAATTAAACTTATTTATACCTATAATATTTAAAACTAAAATAATATCATTTTATAATACTAAACTGTTGTTATTGTTATAGCTCTAAGAAATCCATTGTAATAATATGCTGCACTTTGTGTAGCATTATCTTTGTCAAATGCATTTCCATTGTCTTTAACGAAATCATTTTCTTTTAAAGATTTGTCATTTAAAGCTTCTACTTGATATCTTCTACCATTTTGTGTCTTTTTAGAAGCAGCTGATGGTTCTAATGTTGTATCATCAAATACTATAAAAATTGTTCCTAGACCACCTTTTTCATTATCTGCAGTAATATTATTTGCTCTAATTGTGTTTATTAAGCTCTTAACTTCTGCTGCTGAAAGATTGTTTCCAAAATTTGAAACAAATTTTTCGTTGTTAGCTTGAGCAGCTTCTGTATCAACATTTGCTCCCTTTATTACGTCACTAACGTTATTTAAAATAACAACTCCTAATCCTATAATCATTATTGAAATTAATATTGCACCTGCTATAATAAGTGCTTTTGATGCGTTTTCCATAATTCCCTCCCTTTCCTTTTGTATAATTATATATTTAAAAAATTTTAAAAACTAATTAATTATATTTCATCAAAATGTACATAGTTGACAAGTTTTGTTTTTTCATTGTATTTTATTTCGTTGCATTTAAATTTTACTGTTTCATACAACTTCTTAAACTTGCTATTATCATTTTTGTATATCTTTTCTGCATTTATATCTTCTTCTGTATCTTTAAATTTAATTTTTATCGTAACTAGATTTTCACTATTATCAATGTATTTCCCTGTCGAGTCCTTTACATAATTATCTGACTGTTTTTCATTAACAGCCTTGTTTATCACCGATAATAGCTCATTTACGCCGATTTCTTTATCATATATTCTTTCATAATAATTATTTTGTGCGTCTTTTCTACTTAAGTCAATTTTCCTCTGATTATAAATATAACAAAACGTACCAAAAATTGCAATAATTATTACAAAAAAAGTCAGAATTTTTTTCATTATTTTATTTTCCTTTTAAACTTTAAAGATCTTTAATTATATTTCCTAATTAATTATATATATATGTGTACATCTTTTTAGCATCATTTCTAACAGTAAAAGCACATGCCTTTTTTTCTTCTTCTGTCATTCCATTTTTAAACTTTATAATTGTACTACCAGCCCCACCATACCTATCATCTGTTGCCCCAAATTGAATACTAGTTACCATTTTGGTTCTATCCTTAGTATTTAGGCTATATTCTATGTCAGTTGTTACTAGTTTTATGTTAATCTTTCCTTTTTGATTTCCTTGTGGAACTTCTATTATCTCAGGTTTGTTTCCTGTGCTAACATCTACATTACAATAAAAATATGTTTCATTATTAGCTCTTATAAATTGATTAACCTTACTTTTAAAAGCATTGTTATTTTTATAATCATCTACGCCAATAACGTCAGTAAATATGTTAATTCCCTTTACATATATATCTACCCAGTATACTGATTGATTAACAGTCCCTACATCATCAATAGATAGTCCTCTTTCATCATTGCTGTGTTTTGCAAAATTAATAATAGATGCAATTTCTTCTGCTGTTATATCAATTCTACCTTCAAATTTGGTAAAATTGTTATTAAATTCGGCAACTGTATCAGCGGCAATTCTATCATTCATATCTGCTGAAAATTTTCCCATTGTCATAACTATACTAACTCCAAGTGCAAGTACCAGTATTGCAATAAGAATTTCACCTGCCATAATTAGTGCTTTTGACGCATTTTCCATTTACTAATTCCTCTTTTTTATTTCATCGAATACCATTTGTATAACTCTTCCAGTTGTTTTATCATATGTAACATCCATACATTGAAAATATAATTGCTTAAATTCTGTTTGTGTTTTTTTGTCAGTTGCTTTTCCATTTGATTGTATATAATATGGTCCATTTGCAGTAGTTCCAACATAATTTATCATATTAAAATATTTTTCCCTAGTTTCTACCCCTGTTGATAATTTTATTTTTTTGTAATCATCTGTTGAATTATATCCTGACCATCCAGGAAGCTGACCATTTGTATTTATTAATTTTGCATATATTCTGACTGGAACAAAATCATCTATTTCTGATGAAAATCTTACATTATTATCATTTGCTAAGTTTGATAATGAAATCATTCTAAAACCTGAAACAATGTCATTTTCATATGATAATAAAGACTGATTAAATTCAGCTAATTGCTCCACCTCAACAGACTCTTGCTTTTGTTGCTCATAACGACTTGCTCTTCTTATACCAAAAACAATTAGTGATAGTACTAGCATTGCAATTATTATTCCACCTGCTATTTTTAATGCGGTTGATGCATTTTCCATAGTTTCCTCCTAATACTACATACTACTCATACTGTTAAATGAGCTTGTCATACTTGTCATACCAATGAATACAAGTGGTATTATTAAGAATCCAACGAACGTAACTATCATTGGTGCAAATCCTACTGCCTTTCCTATCATTGCTCTTTTTGCAACAAATCTTTCATTTGATTCTTGTCTTTTTGCTTGGTAGTAATCTCTATCTGAGTCAAGTTCTTCGAAAGCTTCTCTAATTGGAACTTTTTCTACAGATGTTTGCATACTTTCAATTAATCTTATAAATGGTTGATAAGTAACCTCATTTTTCATTTCTTCAAGCGATTCCCATGCTCCACTTTCGTAGTTATTCAAACATTTTCCAATAGGCTCTTTAAATATATTAGCATATCTCTCAAGCCATTCTAGTATCATTTCAACGTCAATTCTTTCAATCTTCATAAGCATCATAATAATTGTTTGGAATGACATTACCTCATCTTCCATTTCCATTTGACGCATCTTTAACTGGAATTTTAATAATAAGTTTGGTCCTTGGTATCCTATATATGCTATAAATATTGCCATAAGTACTTCAAACCACTTTAAATATTCAGAATTTACTGTTTTTAATTTTGTTTCAATTTCTTCAAGTTCTGTATTAAAATCTTTTTCTACAAAATTTTTGTACTCTCTATCTCTTTCCATTGCTCTTTGAATATCAGTTGTCGTTGTTTTTGGTTTCCCCTTAAACATATCTAATATTCTGTTTTGGCGTGTAGTTTTTTCCATTGCCTTCTGTAATTCTCTGCCTTCAGCCTCTCCTAACAAGTTATAGCTAACAGTTGGCTCAGTATATATAAAGTTAATTTGCACTCTATGTAAAGCAAAGAAAAATACAAGTGATGCTATAAAAGTAAGAATACATATCAATACTTTATTAACATATAACCATCTAATCTTTAGTTTTGAGCCTGAATCTTTAAGTAGTCTTTCTAATTTTCTATGTTCTTTTGTGTCTGGCTTTGGAGCAATTAAATCAATAAATTTCTTTACAATTTTTATATTATATACTTTTTCTTGCCATGGGTTTTGCACATTTTGTACAACTCTTGTGGAACCATTGTCTTTTAATTTTCTTATTAATATGTAGCAAATTATAGTTGCTACCATTATCAATACTTGAACAAGTAAACCTTTATTTCCATTATAAAATGATTTTGTAAATGAGAAGTTTGATACTGCCCATTTTTTTAGTGGTTCTAACATTATTGTTGGCGCTATTGATATTAATGATAAACTTTGAAATACATAATTTAATTTATCTCTTTTTAATATCTCAAGTTGCATTTCTTGTGTAATATTTTCTAAGTTTGTTAAGTATAAAGATGCATTGTCAATTTTTCTATCACCAAATTCCTGTGTGAAATATGATATTCCAGCAAACTCTCTTAAATAGTTATTTGGTGCAACATCATAATATTTTTCCAATTCTGTTTCTGGGTCTGCTGAATTTAATATGTTATATATTAACTCTGCCTGTCTTGCAACTTCTATATGCTCACTATCTTGTGCTGTTGAATATATCGCTTCTGCCACCATGTTATTTTCATGATATGAGTGTCTCATTTGTGAGAAAAAGTCAACCTGTTGTAATAGTAAGTTATTATCTAATTTTGTTACTAAACTATCAGTGTATGAGTCAATTATAAATAATTCAAATATAAATATTACACTCATTAAAAATAGGTTAGTTCTTGTAAGTATTATAATTACTATTGTAAGTGGTATAATTATCATTAAAGCTTTTGTTATAATTTTTGCGGCTTGCATTCTTGTTGTAAATTCATCTTCTAAGTTGTTAATTTCAAGTCTTCTTCTAATTTTTAAAATATATGACCTTGTAGGTAAAAATTTTACATATCTTAAATATAGTTTTTGGTAAAATACGTCCCAAGAAAAGCTTTTTTCTGCTGTTCCTTTTCTAAGGTTTTCTATTCTGATGACATCTTCATTTTTCATTTTTTTTCTAATATTTATATATGCAATTATAATTCCAATTAGTGCTACTGCAATAACGAAACCAAATACCATTATGATTATTCTGGTTGTTTCATTTTCAAAGTCCATCGAATATTTTTACCTCCTAACTTTAAGATATTTTGTCGCCTCTTTCGTTGAATTCCATTCCCCAATTTCTTTTTATGAATTTTCTAAATGCTAATGAATCTGCATCATCCATATTAATTATCATTTCACTAATGTTATGGTCTGATATCTTATTTGTTATTACATATTTTCCATCTTGATATTCCATTATATTTACATGCTTGTATAATTCTTTATTTGTTTCTTTTTCGAAATATCTTGTCGCGTTATCAGCAAATTTTTCGAATTTGCCTTCTAATGATTTTTCATTTCTTTGTTCAAAATTATATTCATTTGTATTTTTTAGTGGTATACATTCTGTTACTCTTTCAATATAACGTACACCCCTAAAGTCTTTTACCAAATGGATATCAAAGTTAAGTACTGATACAATTTGCTCCTCTGCTATAACTTCGTTCTTAAATACACCTGTTCTTAACATTGAGTTACGAAGTGCTGTAACTAAATCTGGGAAAGTTTTAGCGTGGTGAGTAAATAAAGTAAACTTTGATGCAACTTGGGCTGCTTGTATCATCCATGCAGCTACGGGGTCAGTAGCAACCTCTCCGGATTATATTAACAGTACCATCAGTCTTCTTTTGAACGTCTAGACCCTCTTGTCCTGATATTGTATC
Organism: uncultured Clostridia bacterium; assembly: GCA_948919095.1. Classification (GTDB taxonomy): domain Bacteria; phylum Bacillota; class Clostridia; order TANB77; family CAG-508; genus CAG-793. The sequence continues at coordinate 22,316 of CAQYCU010000016.1, forward strand.
TGTTTCTCTAAATGATAGTATATTTCTTGTTGGATATATTTTTCTTAAGTGAAGCTCGAATGCCATTTCCTGAACACGGATGTTCATTGTTTCATATATACTTTCAATCATAGCCATAAGCATTGTAGTTTTACCACTACCTTGCTCACCAGTTAACGAAATTATACGTGCACCTTTTACTAAGTAACGTAAAAGTTCTATTGCGTCTTCTTTTCCTTCGAATAATACAATTTGTTCTAGTGTTGCTCTTTGAACGTCGAACTTTCTTACGAAGAATGCCCATGTTTCAGAGAAACTTGGTCTAACAACAACGACACGTGAACCATCTTTCATTTCATTGATTTTATAACCATTTGAATCTGATAACTGTCCTGGGTTATTGTATTTATAAATATTTTGACATACTCTCTTTAGTTCTGATTCATTTCCAAATGATAGGAATGCAAGTCTTATTGATACACCATGGAACATTATCCATATAGCATCACATGCTCTTGGTACTTTATGGTCCATAACTTGATTTAATATTCTTGCGTCTGTTTGTGCAACTTGGCTTAAGAAGCTCTCTGGAAGTCCTGATACACCTCCTGATACACCATCTATGTTCATATCTCTTACTTCATCAATTGAACTGTATCCCTTGTATAATTGATATATTCTTTGAACTACTACCATTAATTTATCTTTAAATGTTAGTGTTGGATTTTCTTTTGCATATATGTCGCTAATTTCTTCTGGAGTAATTACATAACAAGGTTTTGTGTCACCTTCTGTAAATTTTAATCTTGCTAAATCGTACTTTTTTATCATTTCTCCTAAGGCTTCATATCCAAAATCTTTTTGATATAAGTATATTAAAACATCAAATTTATCTTGAGGTGTTAATAATGATGGTACATCAAAAGGTATGGCTTTTGATACATTGGTTTCATCTACTCCATATTCCTTTGATAAAATATCATATATTAATTCTTTAACATATTTTTTATCATTGACATCTCCATATGTACAGCCCTTTAAAGCTTTTTTTAATTCGTATTTTTTCTGTTTTCTTCTATTTAATTCTTCTTCTGAAAGTCCTAAATCGTATAGGTTAACCTTTGTAATTTCATCTAGTCTTCTTTTTACGAATTTTATCATCATATCTAAGGTATATGTTTTATCATCAACCTCTAATTGGTCTGCTTTATCATGTTCAGCTTTTTCTTGTTTTTTCTTAATTGAAAAGAAAAGTACAATACCAGCTACTATTATGATTATACCTATAACTACGTAATTGAGTACCATAATTTTTACTCCCTCCCAGGCTTCATTTCGTTAATTTCTCTTTGAAAATTATTAATTACTTCATTCCAAAATCTACTTCTTGTCTTAAGAAATCTAATGCTTCAATTGATTTTTTTACTTCTTCATAAAAATATCCATCTTTTCCATTTTTAAATGATAAGCTTTGTACTGATAACATATAATCAATAATGGTTCCAGTACAACAATTATCTGTAAATGCAATATTATATGGAACTACTAATGGAGTTTCCTTTTCATTTAACATTCTAGCTATATTTTTTGCTGTATATCTAGATTCTGGATTGTATTTTCCAATTAACAATGTCACATTGCTCTTAGTGAAGAAACTGTTTGTTTGTTTTAATTGATTAAAATATTCAATAGCTTGTGGCGTTTGTGATAGTCCAACAACTATTACACTTGATACGCTAAAAAGTTTTTCTTGATTTTCTTTTGGTACATTTTTATTTAAATCTACCAAAATTAAATCATATACTTTATTTGCATATTCCGCTATATTAGAAAAATAAGTTGAAATTTGTTGATAATCTCTTATGTCTGTAGTTTTAGGTCCTTCTAACAAGTCAAGTCTTTCATTAAGTATTGGCCTTGTATAGCTTTTTATTATTTCTGATGAAGCAGTGTTACTTGCAAACATTCTTACTAAGCCTTCCATACCACTCGAAACATCGACATTTTTTCTTCCCATCTGGTTTATAAGTGAACGAGCTTGACTTTTTCTACTTTCATTGAAAAAACAATTTTCCATTGTTTTATCATTGAAATCAGTTGACATTATTAAAGTTCTATATGCATGTTCTATTCCCATACAAGATGCTAATGCTGCTACTGAAGTAGTTTGCGCTATTTCTTTTTTATCAACATTTACAAATGTAATTACAGACATTGTTCTCCCTCTCTACATTTTCTTAATTTCTTTTTTTATTTCGCTCTGTTGTATCATTTCCTCTGCTACTAATGAAGTTACATACTCTAAACTATCTTTGAAAGTGGCTGTATGATTTTTCATTCTTATTTCTCTAACTAATTGATTTTGAAGCATTGCTTTTCTATCAACATTTGTATCAGCAAATTGTACTTTATGCTTCTCAATCACTACGTCAGTTTCTTTTAATCTGTGTAATAATGCTTTTTCTTGACTTGATGATAAGTCTGCTGACATTATTACTTCTGTAATATTTATTGGTTTATTTATATATTTTAAAGTTTCAACTATTTTGTTTATTTCTGATTGGTCATATGATGTTACTAAAAATATACTTTGCATTGATGGTATCATAAATGACATCACTGTTTGTATATTATCAGAATCAATCAATACTAAATCATAAGGTAAATTATTAGTTTTGAAATAGGCAGCAACTTGTCCTAAATTCATAAAGCCTACTGCTATATCAATTCCTAAATATTCACTTACGAATGTCATTGAATTATTGCTACTTGTATTTTGAATGATATATCGCATTCTTTGTGTCATTGTCGCATCAACAATTAGGACTTTAATACCACAGTTTGTTAATACTTTACTTATATATAGCAATATATCTTTTTTGTCATAACTTCCTATAAATCCTACCTGTTTCAAATTTTTCTTCCTTAAAGTTTATTTGGGTTTTTATATTTTTCAATATAGGATAACCCATAAACCTTAATTTGTCTTATGTTAAGTTCTTTCTATTCTTCTGCTAAGCTTTGTAAGAATTGTTGTCTTTCTGACTTTTGTGTTGAGATTTCTGATGAAATCTTTCCTTCAACATTTGATTTTCTTTCTTCTTCATTTCCTGCATTTACTGTTTTATTAATTTGGTCTCTTATTGCAGCATAATCTCTACCATAGTATTTGAATAATTCTTCTCTTGCTGTTTGAACTACGTTAGGGTCTGTTTGAATTTGAGTTATTGTTTCTCTTGATGGTGTATATGTTACAGTAGCTGTTTGTTGCAATCCTGGTTCAACATATTTAACAGCATATAGTTTTGAACCAGTTAACTTGTATGCATCAACAATAGCTGATGACATTGTTAATAATTCAGCTTCATTTAATCTAATTTTTATTGTTTCTGGTGCTAAAGATTCACCAAGCATTGGTATTGTAACTCTTTTCTTTGATAATACTATATAATTTTCTCCAGTAGGTAATTGTAGTCTAATATCAATAGTTTCTTCTGATTGTAATGTAGATGGTAATATTATCATATTATATTCTTCTTCTCTCATATCATCTGTTGTTATTTCATAATTCTTTGCAAGCATTGAAGGAATTAATATAGTATGTGCACTTAAATCAATTTTAGCAATACAAGATTCTTCTGCTAAAGTGACATATTTTCTTGTTATCATTATATCAACTCTTTGATTATTTCTTGTATAGTAGTATTGATTATTTCCTAAATCAGTTAATGGATATACACCTTCTTCCTCTGGAGTTTGTATATTATCATCTCCTGCTATATGAATTCGTTTTACTACTTGTGCGTTTTCTTTTTTAGTTGTTGCATTTGTTGCATTTCTTTCTTCTTCGCCTACAAAGTAGTGAGTTGTTATTCTATCTCCATCAGTTGACAATTCATAATAATAACTTCCTAAAGCTTTATCAAATGTTAATTGATGAGCTCCTTCATCTGGAAACTCTGTTTCTGATTTATCTTCTGATTTGATACGCAAAATGAACTCATTTAATTGAGCTTCCATTTCTGCTGAAGATAGTTGATTCTCATATAAATCAGTATCTATAGTTATTTCATTTCCTTTTTCGTCCATTGCTGCAA
>CAQYCU010000017.1:0-12193 GCA_948919095.1 uncultured Clostridia bacterium
ACAAAAATATAAAAAAATTCTCAAAAAAAGTGTCCAAAAACTTGACATAGATCCAGATATTTATGTTTACGATAATGGTAATATAAAAATAGTTTTTAAATATGAAGATGAATTTTTTGAAGCTATTGACTTTCTAAAAAAATATAACTGTGATATAATAGAAAAGAATTGTGTAAATTATTAAATGAAATATAGAAAAAATATGATAAAGGAAGTGATAATATGTCAAAAAAAAATAAAGAAAACGATGCAGATAAAAGTTGTCTATCTGTCCCACTATCGTGGTACCCACGGACACATGGCAAAAACAAAAAAACAAATAATTGAAGACTTAAAACTAATAGACATAGTAGTAGAAATACTAGATGCACGTATTCCAATATCAAGCAAAAATCCAGACGTAGAGCAATACTCAAAAAATAAAAAGAAAATAGTAGTATTGAATAAATCAGACTTAGCTGATGAAAATATAACAAAACAATGGGTACAATATTTTGAAACTAAGGGAATACCAACAATTTCGATGCAATCAAATATTGCAAAAGGAACAGAAAAGTTGATAAACGAAATAAAAAAACAAGCACAAGAAATATCAGAAAAGTATAAAGAAAAAGGACGAATAGGCTATACTACAAAAGTAATGGTAGTTGGAATTCCCAATGTAGGAAAATCAACGTTTATAAATAGTTTAACAAAAAGGAAAACAGCTAAAGTTGAAAATAGACCAGGTGTAACACAAAAAAAGCAATGGATAAAATTAGGAGATAACATTGAATTAATGGATACTCCAGGAATGTTATGGCCCAAAATTGGAGATGAAAATATAGGAATGCACTTAGCATTTACAAATAACATATCAAAAAATGTTGTAGATAATGAAGAAATAGCATATTATTTGTTAAAATATTTACTAGAGAATTATCCTAATAACATAATAAAAAGATATGCTATAGACGAAGTAAATTCAGAAAACATACTTGAAACAATGGAAAAAATAGCACTAAAGAAAGGTTGTATTATGGCGGGAAAAAGGATTGATACAGAAAAAGTATCAAATATGATATTAAATGATTTCCAAGCTGGAAAGATTGGAAAAATAAGCATTGAAAAGCCAGTAAAAATTTGAAAAAAATAACATATAAAACCTAGAAATAAAAATGATAAAAAGGTTACAATAAAAGGAGAAAAATTTGAAACTAATAGAAGAACTAATAACAAAAAATGAAACAGAAATAAATATGATGTCACCACTAACATGGGCATATGTTGGAGATAGTGTATATGAATTATATATTAGAACGTATTTAAGTAACAAAACAAATTTAAATCCACATAAAATGCATGTTTTAGCAATCAAATATGTAAAAGCAAGTGCACAAGCGCATATTTTACAAAAACTTGACTTAACTGATGACGAAAGGGAAATTGCAAGAAGAGGGAGAAACACAGAAAATCATCACTTGCCTAAAAATGCGACAATAGAAGATTATATGTATTCAACAGCATTTGAAGCATTAATAGGATATTTATTTTTAACAAAACAAAATGAAAGATTAGAAGAAATATTAAAACAATCAGTAGAAATTGCTGAAGAGAATAAGTAAAATCAAATACAAAATATATACTAAAGTTTATAAATTTTACTATTTTGGTTGACCTTTTCAAATTAATATTGTATAATACATTGGTAAACGGCCCCTTGGTCAAGCGGTTAAGACGCAGCCCTCTCAAGGCTGAATCATGGGTTCGATTCCCGTAGGGGTCACCAATTTAAAGCCTATGAAAGAGTTAAAATATCAACGCTTACATAGGTGATTTTTATAAATTGATGCAACTTTAATGCAGTAAATTATTTTTATAAAGAGGTATAAAAAATGAAAATAGGAATTGTAGGTTTGCCAAACGTAGGCAAAAGCACATTATTTAATAGCATAACAAATGTAGTAGCAGAATGTGCAAACTATCCATTTTGTACAATAGAACCAAATGTAGGAGTAGTTCCAGTACCAGACGAAAGACTTGACGTATTAGGAAAAATGTATGATACAGAAAAAATAACTCATGCAGTAATTGAATTTGTTGACATTGCAGGACTTGTAAAAGGAGCAAGTAAAGGAGAAGGGCTTGGAAATAAATTCTTATCACATATAAGAGAAACAGATTCAATAATAGAAGTAGTAAGATGCTTTGACGATTCTAATATTGTACATGTTGATGGAAGCGTTGACCCTGTAAGAGATATAGAAACAATAAATATAGAGCTTGAACTTGCCGACTTAGAAACTGTAAATAAAAGAATAGATAGAGCATCAAAGCTAGCAAAAGGCGACAAAAAATATTTAGTAGAAGAAGAGGCTTTCAAAAAAATTAGACAAACACTTGAAAGTGGAAAAAGAGCAATACAAACAGATTTAACAGGAGAAGAACAAGAACTTGTAAAAGATGCATTTTTATTAACAATGAAAAAAATATTATATGTAGCAAACGTTGGTGAAAGTGAAATAGGACAACCAGATAATGAGTATGTAAAAAAAGTAAAAGAATATGCTAAAAATGAAGATGCAGGAGTAATTGTATTATCAGCTAAAATAGAAGAAGAATTATCAGAACTAGAAGGTGATGATAAAGCTGAAATGCTAGAGGCACTGGGTATAAAGGAATCAGGACTTGATGTTGTAATAAAAGCAAGTTATGATTTACTAGGACTTATGTCATATTTAACAGCTGGAAAAAAGGAAACTAGAGCATGGACAATAAAAAGAGGAACGAAAGCACCTCAAGCAGCTGGAAAAATACATACAGATTTTGAAAGGGGATTTATCAAAGCTGAAATAATATCATATGATGAATTAATAAAATGTGGGAGTTATGTAAAAGCAAAAGAAGCAGGGCTTGTAAGAATGGAAGGAAAAGAATACATAATGCAAGACGGAGATGTAGTAGAATTTAAGTTTAATGTATAAAAAACTAAAAATCAAATACACAAAAATTAAAAATTAAAATTTGTCAAAATTAATGCATAAAAAGTCAAAATTTTGAAAAAATAATAATGGAAAAATAACAAAAAGAACCAAAAATCAAAAAAAGAATACTTGAAAACACGGAAAAAAACAGAAAAATTGAAAAAATATGACAAAAAGGGTTGACTAAAAATAAAATTTGATTTAAAATAGTATTAGAGTTAAAATGTAAGAAATTTCTTGTAATATAAAACAAGAAAAAGCTTATAATAATATAAAAATAAAAATTAAGCGAGGGAAAAAGTTATGAAAAATTTAAAAAAATATTTTGTAATTGGATTACTTATGAGTATTATGTTAATAGTATTATCAATGACAAATGTTAATGCAAATTCCGGTTCATTATTATTAAGTCCAGGGTCAGTAACAGGAACAACAACACCTACTCCAACACCAACAGCCACACCTACACCATCTCCAAGTGCAACAGTAAGAATAACATCAACACCTACACCAGTTCCAACATCAGGAACAGACTTACCAAAAACAGGTGAAAATGATATATATATAGTATCTTCAATTGGAGTAATAGTATTAGCAATAGGTGGATTTGCATATATTAAATCTAGAAAATATAGTATGTAATTTTAAATAAATTAAAGAAAAAATAGGTATAGACAACTATACCTATTTTTTCTAAATTACAAAAAGCAACTTAAAGTTACCATATTATAAAAATACTATAAAAGTAGCATTTTTTAATAAAAAATTTTAAATTACTATTTAAGTTTTTAGCTATTTATGATAGAATACAAATAATAAATTTAAGAATATCATATTTACATAATAAAAATAATCTTAAATGTGAATATGAATTGCTAAACATGTTTTCAAATAAAAACTCGATGGCAATGAGCAAATGAAAGTAAAATATGAATTGCCAAACAGTTTTTCAAAGAAAAACTGGATGGCGATGAGTGGACAAAGTGAGCGAAAGGATAAGGATATGAGTGTAGAAAATATTAATGAAAAAATGGAAAAAGTTATTGATAATTTAGAAGAAAAGTTTTCTGAGATTAGAGCAGGAAGAGCAAATCCAGCAATACTAAACAAAGTAAATGTTGATTACTATGGAACACCAACACCAATAAACCAAGTTGCAAGTATATCAGTTCCAGAAGCTAGACTTATAGTAATTCAACCATGGGACAAAAGCTTATTATCACCAATTGAAAAAGCAATATCAGTTGCAGACATTGGAATAAATCCAATGAATGATGGTAATTTAATAAGATTAGCATTTCCAGAACTTACAGAAGAAAGAAGAAAAGAGTTATCAAAAGAAATAAAGAAAATGGCAGAAGATGCAAAAGTTGCTGTTAGAAATATAAGAAGAGATGAAATGGATGCAGCTAAAGAAGATTTAAAAAATAATAATATTTCAGAAGATGAAGAAAAGAGACTAGAAGAGTTAATACAAAAAGCAACTGATAAATATACAGCTAAAATAGATGAATTAACTGAAAAGAAAACAAACGAAATAATGACAGTGTAATGATTAATCTAGACAAATACATTAAATCTAAAAAATAAAAGCTAGGCAACTAAAAGTTGCATTCTTAAAGTAATTATGGAAGGAAAGTAATACAAGATGGAAAATAATCTTATTCCAAATCACATTGCAATAATAATGGATGGAAATAGAAGATGGGCAAAAGAAAAAGGCTACCCAACTCAAATGGGACACAAAAAAGGCGCAGAAGTACTAGAGAGTACAATAAAGTATTGCAATGAAAAAGGGATAAAGTACTTAACAGTATATGCATTTTCTACTGAAAATTGGAGAAGAACAGAAGATGAGATTGGTACAATAATGATATTATTTGAAAAATATTTAGACAAATTTATAGAGATATCAGATTTAGAAAATATAAAACTTAGAGTATTAGGAAATGTAGAAGAACTTCCAGAAAAGATAAAAGAGAAAATAGCAAAAATGTATGAAAAAACACAAAATAATACTGGACTTAATTTCAATATAGCATTTAACTATGGAGGAAGAGATGAAATAGTCAAAGCAACAAAAAAGATAGCACAGAATGTACTTGATAAAAAAATAAAGATAGAAGATATAACAGAAGATATAATATCTAATAATCTATATACATATGGGCAAGAAGACCCAGACCTTGTTATTAGAACAAGTGGAGAACTTCGTATAAGTAATTTTTTACCATGGCAAATTGCATACTCTGAATTTTTATTTTTAGATAAATATTGGCCAGAATTTACAAATGATGATATAGATAATGCAATTAAAGTCTACTCAAATAGACATAGAAGAAAAGGTAAATAATATAATAGTTAATATAAAAATTAGCGAGAGAAAAGGATAATATTTATGAATAATGAAAAAAAGAAAACTGCCATTAATAGATTATTATCAGGATTAGTGTTATTTCCTGTAGTTGCAATAATAGTGATATTTGGAAATGCAATGATTATGGATATTACAGTATCTATTATAGCGATGATTAGTATATGTGAATACTATAAATGTTTTAAAAACAATAAAAAAGCAAATCCAAGTTTATGGTATATGATAATATGTTGTTTACTAATAATATTTTCACATGCAGTAAGTAGGGAAGCTTTAGTATCAATAATGATATCATTTGTTCCAATATCTATACTAGTTTTAATAGGAGAACTAATTTTATCAAATGGAAAGAAAAAAATAATAGATGTTGCAATAACACTATTAGGAGTATGTTATATTCCATTAATGATGTTATTTTTATCAGTAATTAGAGAAAATTTTAATGGACGGAAAAATTCTAATATGGTATGCATTTATATCAGCTTGGGGAAGTGACATATTTGCATATTTAATTGGAAAGAATTTTGGAAAACATCAATTAACAAAACTTAGTAAAGGTAAAACGGTAGAAGGAGCAGTAGCAGGAGTGATTGGAGCAATGATACTTTCACTAATATATACTGCAGTAGTAAATTCAATATGGGGAATTAGTATAAGTTATTTCTTAGTTGGAATAATAACTATAATATTAAGCATAATAGGACAGATAGGTGATATTGGCGCATCAAGCATAAAACGTTACTGTGGAGTAAAAGACTTTAGTGAATTAATACCACGGACATGGGGGAATGCTTGATAGAATAGATAGTGTAATTTTTATAGCACCATTTGCATATATTTTACTTGGAATGTTAATTTAAGTTATGAATTAATTAGCATGAAAATTTAAAAAGAGAAATTTGATTTAGGAGGAAAATTGATAGTAACAATAATAAAAATGATATTTTTATTAGGCTTTTTAGTTTTAATACATGAGGCAGGACATTACATGGTAGCGAAATTATGCAAAATAAAAGTAAATCAATTTTCAATAGGATTTGGAAAAAAATTATTCTCAAAAAATAAAAATGGAACTGAATATGAACTAAGACTAATACCTTTAGGAGGATTTGTTAGCTTAGAAGGAGAAGAAGAGAACTCTGAAAAGGAGGGCTCTTTTAGAAAAGCAAGCATTCCAAAACGAATAGCAGTAATTTTAGCAGGAGCAGCCGTTAACATTGTATTTGGAATTTTAGCTTATCTTATTTTAATACTAGTTAGATATATTATAGTAAATAATGCTAATTTTGGAGAAGCATTTATTTATAGCATTAGAGCAGTTCAAGAATTAATACAAGTAATGTACCAAGGATTTACAGAACTATTTTCAGGAAATATGTCATTAAATGATATGACAGGACCTGTTGGTATATCAGTAATGGTATCACAGACAAGTGGTTTAACGGAATTTATATATTTACTTTCAATAATATCAATATCACTTGGAATGACAAATCTTCTACCACTAATTCCATTAGATGGTGGAAAAGCAATTTTGCTAATAATTGAAGGAATACGAAAAAAGCCTTTAAAAGAAGAAACAGAAGCAAAAATACAAATGATAGGAATGGCATTTATAATATTTATTTCATTAGCAGTAACCTTTAATGACGTAGGAAACTTATTTAGATAAAGCGAAAAATATTATGAGGAACGAAGTAAAAAGGGGAGGAAAAATTGGACCAGGCAAAAGAAGTAAAATTAGTTTTTCCAGACTATAAAATAGAAAATGAAAATTTAGCAAACGCACTTATATCAAATGTAAATTTATATAAAAAAACTAATACTCTAGAAATATTTTTACAAATAAAAGAATTAATTTCAATCGTAGAAATAGAAAAAATCTCAAACTACATAATCAAACGTTTTCAAGTAACAATAGTAAATTTCAAAATAGAAAATCAAAAAAGCGAAAATGAAATAAATGAATTTATAAAAAATGATTGGGAAAATATATTAGGTTCAATATCTACAAAACTCCCAATCATAAAAGCATTTATGAAAAATAGTGAAATAGAAATAGAAAAATCAACAATAACAATAAACATAAAAATCAAGGGAATAGAAATATTAAAAAATCAAAGAATTGACGAATACATATCAAATCTTGTAAAAGACATTTATGGTGCAAAATTCAAAATAGAATTCAAAGAAACAGACATTGCAAATACACAAAAAATATTAGATGACGAAAATGAGAGAATAGTAAAAAACTTTGTTGAAGCTTCTAAAAATGCACAAGCTAATAATGCAAATAGAGCAGAAAATGTAGAACCAGTACAAGAAAAAAGTTTTAACAAATTTCAATATAACAATGACAATAATTTTCAGCCTAAAAATAACTTTAGACAAAAAAGAGAAGAGGAAGAAGATACAGGCAATCCAAACGCTGTGTATGGTAGAACAATAAATGCAAATGTAGCAATTACAAAGCTCGAAGATATAGGAGTAGAGCCAGAAGACGTAGTAATTCAAGGAGAAGTTGTATCAGTTCCAGAGGCAACTGAATTAAAAAAATCAGGTAAATTTCTTCAAAAATTTGACGTATATGATGGAACAAATACGCTAACATGCAAAGCATTTTTAACAGCTGAGAAAAAGGACAAGGTATTAAAAAAACTTAAAGAAGGTGCAGGAATAAAAGTAAAAGGCAAATCAGGATATGATAATTTTGAAAGAGAAATTACTATAATGGCAGATAGCATAAACACAGTACAACTTCCAAATAAAAATGAGAGAATGGATACTGCTACTGAAAAAAGAGTTGAATTGCACATGCATACTCAAATGAGCCAGATGGATGGAATTGCATCAGCTACTGATTTAATAAATAGAGCAAGAAAATGGGGAATGAAATCTATTGCAATTACTGACCATGCAGGTTGCCAAGCCTTTCCAGATGCACACCATTTAATGCAAAAAATAGGATATGACAGTGACTTTAAAGTATTGTATGGAGTAGAAGGCTATTTAGCATTAGACCAAGAAAATTCAATATTTGGTTCACGAGGACAAAAAATAGAAGATTGTACATTTTGTGTACTCGATTTAGAAACAACAGGCTTTTCATATAGAACAGAAAAAATTACTGAAATAGGAATTATGAAAGTAAAAAATGGGGAAATTATAGAAGAATTTGATGAATTAGTAGACCCAGAAAAGCCAATACCAGAGCAAGTTGTAGAAGTAACTCATATAACAGATGACATGGTAAAAGGAAAGCCAACAATAGACAAAATGCTTCCAAAAGCATTAGAGTTTATAGGAGATAGCATAGTTGTAACACATAATACAAACTTTGATATAGGTTGGATAAAATATAATTGTGAACAATTAGGATATAAATTTAACAATACATATTTAGATACACTTAGACTATCAAAACAACTATATCCGAACTATAAAAATTACAAATTAGGAACAATAGCAGCTAATCTAAAAATTGAAGTTGACGTTGCGCATAGAGCTTTAGCAGACGTTGATACAACAGTTAAAGTATTAAATGTAATGTTAGATGAGATAAAGGAAAAAGGAGCAAAAACATTAGATGATATTGATATAATGTTCAAAGGAAATAACTGGAAAAAGACAAATCAATTCCACGTAAATTTATTAGTAAAAGACTATGTTGGACTTAGAAATTTATACAAATTAATATCATATTCTAATATAAAATATTTTTATAGAAAGCCATTAATATTAAAATCGATTTTAAATCAATATTCTGAAGGACTTCTAATAGGCTCGGGGTGCGACCAAGGCGAACTATATCAAGCGTATTTAAGTGGTAAATCAGAAGACGAGATAGAAGAGATAGCAAAATTTTATGACTATTTAGAAGTACAACCAGTTGAAAATAAAGACTATTTCATAAAAGATGGTACATTAAAAAGTAAAGAAGACTTACAAAATATTATTAGGAAAATAGTTGCACTAGGCGAAAAACTAGACAAGCCAGTATGTGCAACAGGTGATGTGCATTTTTTAGACCCACAAGACGAGATATATAGACGAATACTAAAAGAAACAAGTCCAAACAGAAAAATGATGAGAGACTATGAAGTTGAAGGAGCTCTATACTTTAGAACGACAGACGAAATGTTAGAGAGTTTTAGCTTTTTAGGAGAAGAAAAAGCATATGAAATTGTAGTAAAAAACACAAATATGGTTTCAGATATGTGCGAAAAAATAAGTCCAATATCACCTGAAAAATGTCCACCATATATACCAGGATGCGAAAAAACAATAGAAGAGATAGCATATAAAAGGGCACATGAATTATATGGAGAAGAATTACCAGAAATAGTCGAAAACAGACTAAAAAAAGAATTGGACTCAATTATAAAAAATGGATTCTCAGTTATGTACATAATTGCGCAAAAATTAGTGTGGAAATCAAATGAAGATGGCTACATTGTAGGGTCTAGAGGCTCTGTAGGTTCATCATTTGTAGCCAATATGACAGGAATAACAGAAGTAAACTCACTTCCACCACATTACAGATGCTCTAAATGTAAATATTCAGACTTCACAAACTATGGAGTATTAAATGGGTTTGACTTGCCAGATAAAAACTGTCCGAAATGTGGAACATCAATGCAAAAAGATGGAATGGATATACCATTTGAAACTTTCTTAGGATTTAATGGGGATAAGGAGCCTGATATAGATTTAAACTTTTCAGGTGATTATCAAGCAAAAGCACACAAATATACAGAGGTAATATTTGGAAAAGGAACAACATTCAAAGCAGGAACAGTTGGAACCGTTGCTGATAAAACGGCATTTGGATATGTAAAAAAATACTATGAAGAAAACCATGTTCCAAAATCAAATGCAGAAGTAAATAGAATTGCAAAAGGCTGTACAGGAATAAAAAGAACAACAGGACAGCATCCAGGAGGAATTATAGTTGTACCAAAGGGAAGAGAAATATACGAATTTACGCCAGTACAACACCCTGCAGATGATGCGAATTCAGATATAGTAACAACTCACTTTGATTATCACTCAATAGACCAAAACTTATTAAAGCTTGATATACTAGGGCATGATGACCCTACAGTAATACGTATGCTTTATGATTTAACAGGATTTGACCCAACAAAAGTACCACTTGATGATGAGGTAACAATGTCAATATATTCATCAACAAAAGCACTAGGAGTAACAGAAGAGCAAATACATTCAGAAGTTGGAACATATGGTATACCAGAGTCAGGAACAAAATTTGTTAGAGGAATGCTAAAGGATACAAAACCAACAACCTTTGAAGAACTAATACGCATATCAGGTCTATCACATGGTACTGATGTGTGGCTTGGAAATGCACAAGACTTAATAAATTCAGGCACTGCAAAATTAAATGAAACAATATGTACTCGTGACGAAATAATGTTAACATTAATGAAAAAAGGATTGCCACCAAATACAGCATTTAAAATAATGGAATTAGTACGTAAAGGAAAAGTTGCAAAAGAGCCTGAAAAATGGGCAGACTACAAAAAAGTAATGCAAGAACATAATGTTCCAGATTGGTATATAGATTCATGTAACAAAATAAAATACCTATTCCCTAAAGCTCATGCTGCGGCCTATGTTACAAATGCATTCAGAATTGCGTGGTTTAAGGTACACATTCCAAAAGCATATTACACAGCATATTATACAATTAGAGCAGATGCATTTGACAGTGAAGTAATGTGCCACGGACACGAGAGAGTAAAAAACAAAATGAAAGAAATAGAACTACTTGGAAATGCAGCAACTCAAAAAGATAAGGACATGTACGAAACTCTAGAACTTGTCAATGAAATGTATTATAGAGGAATAAACTTTTTACCAATTGACCTTTACAAGTCAGGAGCAACACGCTTTAAAATGGAAGACGAAGGAATACGTCCCCCTCTTAACAGTATACCAGGCTTTGGTGGAGTTGCAGCAAATGGAATTGAAGAAGCTAGAAAAGATGGGGAATTTATGTGCATTGATGACTTAAAAATACGTGCAAAACTTGGAAACAGTGGTATAGAAATGCTTAGAGAAGCGGGCTGTTTGGAAGGCATGAGTCAGAGTAACCAAATTAGTTTGTTCGGTTAATTTCAAGGATAGGATATAAGGAGAAATAATATGGAAGCAAAGGTAATAAATTTTATAGTAGGATATGTGATGACAACTAATATAATTGGTATTGCACTTATTTGGCTAAAAATAAAAACAAAAGCACTAGAAAAAGTACCAGACCCAGTACTTACTCTAATTCACATTATAATATCAATGCTTGGTGGTTTCATCGGAACCATAGTTGGAGCCGAAATGATGAATTATAGAACTGACACAAAAATTTTCAAAAGATGGATACCACTAATTTTAGCATTAGAATTTGCAATTATTATATATTTTCTATATCAAAAATTTGCGTAAAAAGAATGAATAATTTATAGAAGTGTTAATGACCAAATATATAAAGGTCATTACAAAAGTTAATTAAAAATAGTACAATTACAAAAAGTAATAGTACTATTTTTTATATAAAATGAACATTATGAAATAAGAGTAGGCAAGTTTTGTTCAAGGTAAATATTTTAATCTTATTCAATTTTACCACAAGCAATTTTTTTACCAGAATTTCCACTTGGCTGAGAATTGAAATCATCAGGCATATCATGAATTATAACTACTCTTCCAATAATATCTTTAATCTTAAATTTATTAATTAGAACACTCATATACGCATAACCATTATTTTCAAACAAAGGCGGTAAATCTCCCATATGAAATGGATGAGGACAATTAGTAGGATTTAAATGCAATT
>CAQYCU010000017.1:12293-22371 GCA_948919095.1 uncultured Clostridia bacterium
GGTAAATCTCCCATATGAAATGGATGAGGACAATTAGTAGGATTTAAATGCAATTTTGCATTTGAAAACTCATCAGTTGCATTTCCTGTACAAGATGTACCCTCATGTATATGAAAACCAAAAAAGTGTCCTTTACCTCTATCTGATGATTGTGGCAACCCACTAATTCTAGCAGTTAATAATACACCATTTAAAACATCTTTAAAAGTAACAATACCATTTATATTAGGGAAATCTTTTCCACCCTTTATATGAGCTTTAGCTTTATTAAAAAACATAACATATACTCCTAGTAAATTATTCTATATTAACATAATATTAAGGGAAATAATAAAATGTTAATAAACAACACGAGTAGAATAAATCTAATATTGTTGTTTTATTTTTTTTAAATGTATTTTGAACGACAAGTTTCGACAAACATAAGGAAAAAGTTGTGATAAAATGATTGTAAAAAGTTTAATATACTCCAACTATAAAAATTACCAAATTTTTCTTAATTAGAGGGTTGCTAATTTTAAAATAATAGTATATACTTATATTAAGTAAGGAAAGCAAGGAATAAGAAAGAGATGATTTTATGAAATTGGCAAAAGTAACTGCAAAGGGACAAGTGACCATTCCTAAAGCTATTAGAGAAATGTTAGATTTAAAAGAAGGAAGCAAAATTCTGCAATGATTGCGTTAGAAAAGATTCAAGATGCATTTGAAGGAGAGACTGAAAGGCTTAATATAAAAAATGAAGAAGACGTTGTAGAATTGATAAAGGAGTATAGGAAAAACAGAAAAAGATAATTACACTTGCTCAAACATATTTTGCAATATAAATATTACAAATAAATAATGCATAGTGTATATTTGAAATAAAAGAAGAGAGAGTTAATTTATGAGTATATGGGGAACTACAATTTTTCGATAAATGAAGTATATAATTCTATAAAGTAAAATAACGTACACAGAAACCATAAAAAACTTTCAAAAAAGCCTTGCAAAAAGGCTTTTTTTTTGATATAATATAACTCGTTGAAAAATACACACATAAATTGAGCAAGGCACAAGTGCCTATTTTTAGCATTATAGCGAGAAAATAGGTTGTGCAAGCTATGATATTTATGGAGGAAATAACTAAAAGGAGGAAACAAAAATGGCAGTAGTTGCAATGAAACAATTACTAGAAGCAGGTGTACATTTTGGACACCAAACAAGAAGATGGGACCCAAGAATGGCAGAATATATATTCCAAGCCAGAAATGGAATTCATATCATCGACTTACAAAAAACATCAAAAAAATTAGACGAAGCTTATGCATTCATAAGAGAACAAGCTGAGGAAGGAAAAAGCTTCCTATTCGTAGGAACAAAAAAACAAGCTCAAGACTGCATAAAAGAAGCAGCAGAAAAAAGTGGTATGTACTACGTTAATCAAAGATGGTTAGGAGGAACATTAACAAACTTCAAAACTATCAGAAAAAGAATTGAAAGATTAACACAATTAGAACAAATGGAACAAGATGGAACATTTGAAGTACTACCAAAAAAAGAAGTAGTATTATTAAAGAAAGAAATGGAAAAGCTAAACAAAAACTTAGGTGGAATTAAAGAAATGACTGAAATTCCACAAGTTATGGTAGTAGTTGACCCAAAGAAAGAACATATAGCAATATTAGAAGCTAGAAAATTAAATATCCCAATAGTGGGGTTAGTTGACACAAACTGTGACCCAAATGACGTTGACTATGTTATCCCAGGAAATGACGATGCTATAAGAGCAGTAAAATTAATTACTGACGTATTAGCAAATGCAGTTATTGAGGGAAAACAAGGTGAAAGTCTTGACATGGACGAAACAACACAAACTGAAGTAAATTCAGAGGAAAGCATTGAAGAAGTTGTTTCAAACGAGACAGAAGAATAATTCTATAAAAAGCTTAGTAAAAAAGTAAAGAAAAATCATACATAATAAGCACAGCCGATTATAGAAAACACAAAAAGGAAAAAATAGGAGGATAAAATAATGGAAGTTACTGCATCTCAAGTTATGGAATTAAGAAAGAAAACAGGAGCTGGAATGATGGAATGTAAAAAAGTTCTAACGGAAGCGCAAGGAGATGAAGCAAAAGCAATAGAATTACTTCAAGAAAGAGGAATTTTAAAAGCCGCAAAGAAATCTGGCAGAATTGCAGCAGAAGGAATAGTATCAGCTTATGTATCTGAAGATAAAAAAATAGGTGCATTAGTTGAAGTAAACAGCGAAACAGACTTTGTTAGCCAAAACGAAGAGTTCAAAGCATTTGTTGCAGACGTAGTAAAACAAGTTGCATTAAACAATCCAAAAGATGTAGAAGAATTACTAGCTCAAAAATCAATAGTTGAAACAGACAAAACAGTTCAAGATGTTTTAACAAGCAAAATTGCTAAAATAGGTGAAAATCTTACAATAAGAAGAATTGCAAGATATGAAACAGCAGGAATTGTAGAAAGCTATATACATGGAGATGGAAAAATAGGTGTATTAGTTGAAATGGAAACAGAAGACAGTGCATTAGCAAAAGATATCTGTATGCAAATAGCAGCAGCAAGACCTGAAGTTATAGCTGAAAGTGATGTTCCAGCTGATAGACTAGAAAAAGAAAAAGAAATTTTAAAAGCACAAGTAGTAAATGAAGGTAGACCTGAAAACATTGCTGAAAAAATAGTAATGGGAAGACTAGGAAAATTCTACGGAGAAATATGTTTACTTGACCAAGAATTTGTAAAAGATTCTAGCAAAAAGATAAAAGATTTATTAAATGAAAAGAAAGCAACAATCAAAGCCTTTGCAAGATTTGAAAAAGGTGAAGGAATTGAAAAAGCAGAAGAAAATTTTGCCGAAGAGGTAGCTAAACAATTAAAATAGACTAGAACGAAGTATTTAACCTTGACAGCAACTAATAAATATGATAAAATTTTAAAACGTTTATTATGTAACGTTAATTAGAAAGGAATGTGATTAAAATGGCAGCAAAAGGAGCAAGAGAACATATAACCTTAGAGTGCACAGAGTGCCATAACAGAAATTATGTTACAGAGAAAAACAAAAAAAACAATGCAGACAGATTAGAAATAAAAAAATATTGTAGATTTTGTAAAAAAACAACTACACATAAAGAAACAAAATAAAAGATATTTTTAATCGTACTTTGTAGCTATGAGCAAAACGAAGTGAGTGAAGGGATATAAAAATTATGGCAAAGAAAAATAATAAGGCTAATAAAAAGCCAGTAAAAAAAGCAGAAGTAAAAGCTGAAGAAAAAGATATAGAAACTGAAATAAAAAAAGATGCCGTAAAAGTGGAAAACAATGATGAAGTTAAGGAAGTAAAGAAAGAAGAACCTAAAGCAAGCAAAAAAGAAACGAAAAAAAATGAAAAACAACCTAACAAAAATCATTGGTTTAGAGATTTTAAAGCAGAATTAAAAAGAGTAGTATGGCCAAGTCAAAAAAATCTATTAGAAAATACAGTAGTAGTTGTTTCAATGGTAGTTATAGTATCATTAACTATATTTGTATTAGACTTAGCTTTTGGAGCATTAACAGAATTTGAAATAAAACAAGTTGAAAAATTAAAAAATTCAATAACAACATCAAATGTTGTTGAAAACACTACAGATAATACAACAGCGAATAATTTAGTAAATGATAATGATGAACATAATCATGTACAGGATGAAAATACTACTGCATTAGAAAATAATACAACAAACGAGTAATTTAAAATATCTCTAAAAAAGTAAAGGGAGGCTAAAGAATGTCTCAAAAAAACTATGATTTAAAGCCAAGATGGTATGTTGTACATACATATTCTGGATATGAAAACAAAGTTAAAACAGACCTTGAAAAAACTATAAAAAATAGAGAACTACAAGAATTCTTTTTTGATATAATTGTTCCAATGGAAGAGCAAATTGAGATAAAAAATGGAAAAAGAGAAACTAACCTAAAGAAAGTATTCCCAGGCTATGTTTTAGTTAAAATGATAGTAACCGAAGAAACATGGTATATAGTAAGAAATACTAGAGGTGTAACAGGTTTTGTTGGTTCAGGAACTGACCCTATTCCATTAACAGAATCAGAAATTAGAAAAATGGGATTTGATGTACAATCTATTAGTGTAAATTATGAAATAAATGACCAAGTTAGAATAATAAATGGACCATTTAGTGGATTTACAGGAGTAGTTAATGAAATAAACAAGGATAAACAAAAAGTAAAAGTATTAATTTCAACAGCAGGCTCAGGAAGAGAAACACCAGTAGAACTTGACTTTATGTCTGTTGAAAAAGCTTAAAATATTTTTAGTAATTGGAACAAGATTCAAGTTATACGAGGAAAATAAGGAGCAATGAGGAAACTATACATTAAGTATGTTGACGAAATTGCGAAGAAATTTGACAAAGTAGAACGATGGATATTGTTACAATATAAATTATTTAATATACAAACCAAAGGAGGTGCAAAAAAATGCCAGGAAAAGATAACAAGGAAGAAGTAAAAGATACAATCATTAAATTACAAATACCAGCAGGGAAAGCAACACCAGCTCCACCAGTTGGACCAGCATTAGGAGGTTCAGGTGTAAACATTATGGACTTCGTAAAGCAATTTAATGATAGAACAGCAAAACAAGCTGGGCTAATCATACCAGTAGTAATTACTGTTCACAAAGATAAATCTTTCGAATTTATCACAAAAGAACCACCTATGGCAGTTTTAATAAAAAAAGCAGCCAAAGTCGAAAAAGGTTCTGGAAAACCTAACACAGAAAAAGTTGCAAAACTTACTAAAGCACAAGTTGAAGAAATTGCAAAGGCAAAAATGCCAGACTTAAACGCAGCTTCACTTGAAACAGCTATGAGTATGGTTATGGGAACAGCCCGTTCTATGGGTATAACTATAGAAGGATAGTTAGGAAAGTTCAAATTAATTTATTAGTTTAAAATAAATAATAATTTGAATAAAACAATAAATATGGGAGAGATTTAAAATAAATCTCGTTAATACCAAGGGAGGTTAAAATGAAGAGAGGTAAAAGATACCAAGAGAGTGCAAAACTAGTTGACCCAAAGAAACAATATGGTGCAAAAGAAGCTATTGAAATAATAGAAAAAATGCCTAAAACAAAATTTGACCAAACAGTTGAATTACATGTTGTACTTGGAGTTGATTCAAAGCACGCTGACCAACAAGTTAGAGGTACAGTAGTACTTCCAAATGGTACAGGTAAAACACAAAAAGTATTAGTATTCGCAAAAGGATCAAAAGCTGACGAAGCAAAAGCAGCAGGAGCAGACTTTGTTGGAGCAGAAGAACTAATACCAAAAATTCAAAATGAAAACTGGTTCGACTATGATGTAGTTGTTGCAACACCTGATATGATGGGGGTTGTAGGAAGATTAGGTAAAGTATTAGGACCAAAAGGATTAATGCCAAACCCTAAATCTGGAACAGTTACAATGGATGTAAAAAAAGCAATAGATGAAATTAAATCAGGTAAGGTTGAATATAGATTAGATAAAAATAACATTATTCACTTAGGATTTGGCAAACTTTCATTTGGTGCTGAAAAATTACTTGAAAACTATGAAGTAATTATAAATGCAATTATTAAAGCAAAACCAGTAGCAGCAAAAGGACAATACATTAAAAGCGTAGCTATTGCCCCAAGTATGGGACCAGGTTTGTATATTGACCAAAAATAATTTATACTATAGATATTTGAATTTAGATGCAAGTTATACAATGAGAACAATGAGTTGTAAGGAGGATGTACTTCTGTACGCTGATGAAACAACGAAGAAGTTCGACACAGTAGAACGAAGCATATAAGTTCAAAGAAGCCAAAGACAGTAGGTAAAAAAAGTAAATCCTACCGAGGTAAAAGAATGAGATTCTCAGTCTATTTGCCTTTTGTTGGCTATAGACTGAATTTTTATGTTAAATATAATCATTGGCAAGACCAATGACTTGTATAAATAAAAAATGAACAGGAGGTGAAAAGAAAAATGGCAAACAAAAAAATTATTCTTGAAAAAGAAGCAAAAGTTAAGGAATTAGCTGATAATCTAAAGAAATCAAAACTAATATTAATAGTTGATTACAGAGGAACATCAGTTGAAGAAGATACAAAATTAAGAAAAGACTTAAGAGAAGCAAAAGGAAGTGCAAAAGTTATAAAAAATAACATATTAAAAAGAGCACTTGACATTAATGGTGAATCTGACTTAGACGAAGTTTTAGTTGGACCAAATGCTTTGATAACAGCTGAGGAAGATTATTTAGCACCATTAAAAGTTGTATATAAATTTTCAAAAGCACATGAAAATTATACAATTAAAGGAGGCTTTATAGATGGAAAATTAATGAGTGTTGAAGAATTAAAAACACTTGCTACATTACCATCAAGAGAAGAACTTCTATCAAAACTTGCAGGTTCATTATTGCAAACTATTGGAAAAGTTGCTATTGCGCTTGACCAAGTTAGAGCACAAAAAGAAGCAGCTGAACCAGCAGAATAATGAGGACACCACACATTATATTAGGGAAATAACCTAAAAATAAAAAAGGTGCATAAAGCACTAAAAAAATTAAAAAATAAAATGTAAATAAAAATATTTACGAAAATTTTAAGGAGGAAATTTAAAATGGCAAAAATTGATGAAATATTAGAATCAATCGATAGCTTAACAGTAGTTGAGTTAGCAGATTTAGTTAAGAAAATTGAAGAAAAATATGGAGTATCTGCAGCAGCAGTTGCAGCACCAGCAGCAGGTGGAGCTGCAGCAGGAGCAGCTGAAGAAAAGAGCAGCTTCAATGTTGTATTAAAAGATGCAGGAGCACAAAAAATCCAAGTAATCAAGGTAGTTAGAGACGCTACAGGATTAGGATTAAAAGAAGCTAAAGACTTAGTTGATGGAGCTCCTAAAACAATTAAAGAAAACGTAGCAAAAGACCAAGCAGAAGAAATGAAGAAGAAATTCGAAGAAGTTGGAGCTACAGTTGAATTACAATAATTTTGAAAATAAAAACTATGCAATAATTATACTGCATAGTTTTTTCAATATAAAAATAATTTAAAAATCTTCTTCAAATAATTGTAATTTTATAAAATACATGGTATTATAATTAATGAGTAAAAGTGAAAATAATGAGGAGATTAACAATGAAAATATTGTTAGACGCAATGGGCGGAGATAACGCACCAGATGCAGTAATAAAGGGTGTAGCAAAGGCTATAAAAGATATTGAAGCAGAAGTAGTTCTTATAGGAAAAGAATATGTAATAAAAGAAAGAGCCAAAGAACTATTAGGAAGAGACTTAAGCGAAATATCTGACAGGATATCTATACACAATGCTGAAGAAACTATCGAAATGGAAGATACACCAACACAAGCAATAAAAAGCAAAAAAGACTCATCAATGGTTGTAGGCTTTAATTTACTAAAAGAAGACCAGGGAGATGTATTTATTTCAGCTGGAAACTCAGGAGCACTATTAACAGGAGCAACTCTTTTAGTTGGTAGAATTAAGGGAATAGACAGACCAGCGTTAGCAGGAATACTACCATCATATCATGGACGTTTGGTATTAATGGACTGTGGGGCAAATACAAATTGCAGACCGCTAAATTTACTACAATTTGCACAAATGGCAAGTATATATATGGCAAATACAGTAGGAGTAGAAAGTCCAAGAATAGGTTTATTAAATATAGGAACGGAAGAAACAAAGGGGAACGAATTAATACGTAATTCATATCAATTATTAAAAAAATATGCTAAAGAATTAAATATTAATTTCATAGGAAATATTGAAGGAAGAGAAGCATTTTTAGGAGAAGTTGATGTTGTAATTGCAGATGGATTTACAGGAAATGTATTCTTGAAAACTGTAGAGGGACTTGGAAAACTTGTAAAAATATCATTAAAAGAAAGTATGACTGAAAATATATTTGCAAAAATAGGGGCAGTTCCTGCATTACCATCAATTAAAAGATTTGCAAAAACTATGGACTATAAAGAATATGGTGGGGCATTATTTTTAGGCGTTAAAAAACCAGTAGTAAAAGCACATGGAAGTAGTGATGAAAAATTATTTGAATTTACAATAAAACAAGCAGAGCAATTCGTAAATCATAAAGCAGTTGATGAACTAAAAAGCATTTATGAAAGTGAATTAAACAAGGAAAAATTAGACGAGATAAAACAATATATAACAACACTTGAGGTATAGAACAGTAAAAATACATATTAAGAACAAAACTAGCATAAACTCAATATTATTAATAATTTAAAGCATATATTCAATAAAAAAATATATAATTTAGAAAAAATTTCAAAAAAAGCTTGACAATTCAAAAATGTTGTATTATGGTAAGTATATGCTAAACACAAGGAGGAATATTTATGAGTTCAGAAGAAATTTTTGAAAAAGTAAAAGGTATAATAGTAGAACAACTTGGAGCAGTAGAGGATAATATATCACTAGAATCATCATTTATAGATGATTTAGGAGCTGATTCACTTGACATAGTTGAATTAATAATGGCTTTAGAAGAAGAATTTGATATAGAAATTCCAGACTCTGATGCAGAAAAAGTTGTAACAGTAAATGACGTAGTTGAATACATAAAAGAACATGTAGCATAATTGGAGAAATCAAAATAAATGAATAACGATAAAAAGGAATTCTTAAGCATCATAGCAGATTTGCTAGAAAATGATTTAGTAAATCAGATGAGGCAATATAGACAACACTATGATGTAAGTACTTATGAACACTGTATGAACGTGTCATATATAAGTTATAAAATTTGTAAAAAATTGAAATTAGATTATGTATCAATGGCAAGAGCTGCCATGTTACATGATTTATTTCTGTATGATTGGAGGGCTCCAAAAGAGCACAAAAAATTTACTGATTTACATGCATTTTCTCATCCAAAAATTGCATTAAAAAATGCAAAGAAAATTACAAAGCTTAATGAAAAAGAAATTGACATAATTGAAAAACACATGTGGCCAGTAACAATAAGACTACCGAAATACAAGGAAAGTTATGTAATAGTATTTGCTGACAAATATAGTGCAATATTAGAAGGAATACAATACTACAAAAAGAAATATAAATTTAAGAGAGCATAGATTTTCCAAAATAAAAAATGGAATATGTGATTTATAAAAAAATTGAGAAGATTTGGGTATAATACTTAAATCTTTTTTTTGTAAATAGTAGTAAAATTAAAAAAATATGATACAACATTAAAATAATTTATAATAAAAATGTATAAAAAGATGTTAAAATACCTTAAAATCAATGCTTTTGAAGCATAAAAAAAGTTGTGAAAAATAAAAAAATAATACTAATAAGATACTAACCTCATAGAGCTTTATACAATCTTATAGAGCTTTTAGATTGAAAAATACAAAACAAAGTATTATATTTATAAATATTAAAATAAAAAAATAAGTCAAAAAAGAAGTTTACAAAATACTTTTCTGGCTTATTATTTTTTGACTATTTTCATATACATTTTTTTAGAATAATGTTATAATGATAGCGATAACTAGTAAGTTGTCGCTGAGGTTGAGTTATGAAATTTGAACAAAAAATATAAACTTTGAGGTGGGTATATAAAATATGCTCATCTTTTATTATGTCAATTAAATATTGTATAATATAGGTAGAACTCTATATATTGAAGACTATTAAATAAAAGAAGGAGGTAATTGTCATGAGAGAATTATTTGTAGAAAAAGTAATTGATTTGGCAGAAAATTTTTTAGACAATAACCAAAGAATAAAATTAAAAGAAATACTCACAGAAATATGCTTGAATTATCAAATCGAAAGAATAGAACAAACTAAAAAGCAAGAAATACTAAAGAATAATACAGATATATTGAATAAATTCATATCATCTAAAGAAATTGAAGGTTGCTCAACTAGAACTTTAAATTACTATAAAGATAATATAACCAAAATGCTAGATACAATAAATCTTCCAATAGATGAAATTACTACTGAAATATTAAGAAACTA
>CAQYCU010000018.1 GCA_948919095.1 uncultured Clostridia bacterium
AAGGAGAGAAAATTAAAAATGTATCATGGAAGATTTAAAGGAACTCATTATGAGGCAGGATATAAATGGGAGAATTACTATATAAAAATAATAACATTATAAGTAATAAACATACTTTTGTTATTACAGAAAAAAGATATTTGATTGCATACAATTCATTAAAAGAAAACAATAATAAGTTTTCTACTGAATTAGCAAATGAAATTTTATCTGGAAAGTTTGGCTTTATGTGTCAATATGATAGAAAAACAAATGCTGACACAGTTTGGTCTGTTATATATGATATTAAAAATAAAAAAATTTATAGAGTGGAAGGAAATCCAAGTCGAAAACAATTTAAAGAA
This sequence comes from uncultured Clostridia bacterium, assembly GCA_948919095.1. GTDB lineage: Bacteria > Bacillota > Clostridia > TANB77 > CAG-508 > CAG-793. The sequence goes on from CAQYCU010000018.1 coordinate 345, forward strand.
GATTCTAGGTTGAAATTTTTATAAATTAGAAAAAAGGGAAAAAAACGGAATTGAATAGCAAGAATAACAGTAATATAATGATATTGTATAAAAAAGTGCTTAACTTTGGTTAGGTGCTTTTTTTATGCAATTTAGAAGAAAATGAGGAATATCAAGTGTAAGATTAATTCTGAAGAAAAAACAAAAAAATTGCAGAAGTATTTAATACTAAAGTGAATGGAATATATGACACAAGGACTGATAGACATGGTGGTTACTTAGTAGACATAAATATTCACCATAAATTTTAAAATTATGGGGCTGAAACAAATAATTCATATATTCGTGCATTTGAGGAAGATTACGAAGCTATGAAGATTCTTTGGGTTTATCCAAAATTACTACATAATCCAGAAAAAGCGAAAGAATGGATGACAAAAGAAAATGTAATAAGATACGAAGCTAATGATAACTTTTTAAAAGATTTTCCAGAAAGAAATTTAATACAAAATCAGGAAAAGGAAGAGGAGGAAGAAATCTTATGACATCACATAATACAGAAAATACCGAAAGCTATATAAATGGGCTTAAAAATTTAAAATACAATCAAGGAGAAGAGGTTTTATCTATTGGTTGTGAAATAATACCAAATGCCAAAACAGAAAAGATTATTGAGAAATGTAAAAATGTTGAAACGGAAGAAAGAAAATTTCAAAGAATTTCATACAACTTAAAGCACATATATTTCCTTACAAGAAACCAGTAAAAACCTTAAAACAAGCTAATTACAAAGTTTTGCCGATTTGGTGGACTTTTTAGGCTATATATGATATAATTACAAAAAAATCAAGGAGTAAACAAATGAGCATAGAAGAAAGCATAGGCTATACATTTAAAAATAAGGCATTGATTGAAGAAGCACTTACACATACATCTTATGCAAATGAAAATAATACTAGTAGTAATGAAAAGCTAGAATTCCTAGGAGATAGTATATTAGAGTTCATATCAAGTAAATATTTATATACAAATTATCCAAAACTAAATGAGGGAGAACTCACAAAAACTAGAGCAACAGTAGTTTGCGAAGCAAGTTTGTATGAAGTTGCTAAAAAACATAACATAACACAGTACATAAAAGTAGGAAATAGTGAAAGAGCATGCAAAGGATATGAAAAGCCAGCAATACTTGCAGACAGTATTGAAGCAATAATTGCTGCAATATATTTTGATGGTGGACTAGAGGAAGCAGAAAAATTTATAATAGATAACTTAAAAGAAGCAATGGAAAATGCTAGTAAGAATGTAGGCTTAAAGGATTATAAAACGGTTTTACAAGAAAAGCTACAAGAAAATGGAGAAGTACATATTGAATATAGAATAACAGGAGAAAATGGACCAGACCATGACAAAAGCTTTATTGCAGAAGTATTATTAAATGGTAAGGTTTTAGCATCAGGAGAAGGAAAGAGTAAGAAGCTAGCAGAAATGCAGGCTGCGAAGAAAGCGCTGGGAGAACAATAAAAGAGAGGAAAATGTAGTAATGAAAAAAGAATACATAATACCAATATTTGTACCAAACTATGGTTGTAAAAACGACTGTACTTTTTGCAATCAAAAGAAAATTAGCGGACAAACTACTGATGTAACAGCAGAAGAGGTACGAAAAACGATAAACTTTTATTTAGAAAATTTTAGAGATGATAACAAATACGTTGAAGTAGCTTTTTTTGGTGGAAGTTTTACTGGAATAGATGAGAAAAAGCAAATAGAACTTTTAGAAGCAGCAAATGAATTTATAAAAGAGAAAAAAGTAAATAGCATTAGAATATCAACTAGACCAGATTATATTGATAAACAAATACTAAAGAGATTAAAGAAGTATCATGTAAAAACAATAGAACTCGGAGTACAATCATCAAATGATTATGTATTAGAAAAAAGTAAACGAGGACACACATTTGAAGATGTAATAAAAGCCTCAAAAATGATTAGATTTCGTGGTTTCAAACTAGGGCATCAAATGATGGTGGGAATGCCAGAAAGTACTGAAAAAGACGAAATAAATACAGCAAAAGACTTAATAAAGCTAAAACCTAAGATAGTTAGAATTTATCCAGTACTTGTCATAAAAGGAACAGAACTTGCAAGAGAATTTTCAGCAGGAGAATACACACCTTTAACAGTAGGACAAGCAGTGGAAAGATGCAAACAAATTACATATCTATTTAGAAAAAATAAAATAGATGTAATTAGAATAGGACTTCAAAATTCTGATGAGATAAATTATGCAGAAGAAGATGGAAGTCAAGTTTTAGCAGGTCCATTTCATCCAGCATTTAGACAATTAGTAGAAGGCGAAATGTGGTATGACAGTATTGCAGAAAAAGTAAAGGAAATAAACACTAAAGTTAAGAAAATAGAAATAGAAGTTAACCCAAGTGACGTAAATAATGTAATTGGACACAAAAAAGCCAATATAACAAAATTGCAAAAATTATATGAAGTTGAAATAGTAATAACTCAAAATGAAGAATTAGCAAGCGGAGAATTTAAAGTAAATGTAATTTATTAAAGGCAACAGTATAATCATATATCAAGACAAAAATGAAATAACTGTAAAACATATAACTTTAAGAGAGGAAACAGAATGAAATACGAAGTTGAAACAAATTCATTTGAATTAAAAGATATATTTGAATGTGGCCAATGTTTTAGATGGAATGAAGAAAAAAACAAAAGCTATACAGGAATATTCACAGATTGTGTTGTAAATGTGGAAAAACAAGGTAGCAAAATCATATTTATAGGTAAATGTTATAATGGAATAACACAAAAACAATTTGAAGAAAAGATACAAAAGTATTTTGATTTAGATAGAGATTATTCAAAGATAAAAAACATACTTTCAAAAGTTGACGAGAATTTAAAACTAAGTGTAAAATATGGAGATGGAATTCGAATCTTAAACCAAGACTTATGGGAAACAATAATATCATTCATAATCTCAGCAAACAACAATATACCAAGAATTAAAGGTATAATAGAACGTATATCAAGGAAATATGGAAAAGAAATAGAATTTGAAGGAAATAAATATTATACCTTTCCTAGTAAAGAAGAACTATCAAAAGCAAGCATAGAGGACTTAAGAGCTTTAGGTTTAGGGTTTAGAGACATTAGAGTGTATGAAACAACAAAAATTATTTTAAATAATGAAATAGACTTAGAAGAACTACACAAGCTTCCAACAGATAAAGTAAGAGATATGCTTTTGGAATTGCCTCGGAGTTGGACCAAAAGTTGCAGACTGTATTTTACTTTTTTCTACGCTAAAAAGATTTGATGTATTTCCAATTGATGTATGGGTTAGAAGAGTAATGAATGATTTATATATACATAATGAAGATGAAACAAAAGTTGACAAAAAGGAAATTCAAAAATTAGCAGATGATAAGTTTGGAGATTTGCAAGGAATTGCGCAACAGTATTTGTTTTATTGGAGAAGAGAAGCGTGATTATTTTATACTAATTCTTGTATAAAATGGAAATGGAGAAATTGTGAAATTAATCTATGGAAGAGCAGGAACAGGAAAGACAGAGTATGTATTTAATGACATAAAAAGCAAGATTAAAAGTGAAGACAAGATATATATAATTACACCAGAACAATTTTCATTCACTGCTGAAAAAAGATTATTAGACACTCTAGAAGAAGGAGCAGTACTTAAAGTAGAAGTACTATCTTTTGAAAGAATGGCGTATAGAGTAATAAATGAAACAATTTCTAACATTGACTTCAAGATTGAAAAATCAGGTAAGTCAATGATTATTTTTGATGCAATAAATAAAGAGCCAAAAGACCTAAAGTTTTTAGGAAAATCAATAGATAATGTGGAAACAATAATTAAACAGATAACGGAATTTAAGAAGCATAATATAAGCGTTGATACATTAAAGAAACGAGTAGAAGAAACAGAAGATGAATACCTTAAATTAAAGCTAAATGATATGCTAATAATGTATACAAGATTTGAAGAAGTAATTCAGGGAAAATTTTTAGATGAGAATGATGTATTAACATTACTTGCCGAAAATATTGAAAAAAGTCATCTATTTGACAATGCAATATTTTATATAGATGAATTTTCAGGTTTTACAAAACAAGAATATGAAGTGATAAAGAAATTGGAAAAAATTGCAAAAGAATTATATATAACAATATGTACAGATAGTTTAAGAGTAGAAAAATCACCAGAAGCGGATATATTTTATGATAATAAACAAGCAATTCAAACATTATGCAGTATTAGTGAAATTAATAAAGATGAGCAAATTCATTTGGAGAAAAATCACAGATTTAAAAATGAAGAACTAGCATTTATGGAAAAAAATATATTTGGAATTCCATATAAATCATATGACAAAGAAAATGAAAATATTGAACTTACGTATGCTGATAACCAATATGTTGAAATTGAAAATATAGCTAGTAAAATTATAAAACTAGTTAGAGATGAAGAATATAGATTTAGTGATATAGCTGTAATCTGTAATAATATTGATACATATTCAAGCCTATGTAAGGTGATATTTAATGAATACGAGATACCAGTATTCATTGATGAAAAAAAGGAAATAACTCAAAACATTATAATAAAATATGTTATGTCAATACTTGATATTTTTGCAAAAAATTGGACCTATGAGGCGGTATTTAATTATATAAAAACAGGAATTACAGGAATTGATAATATATATGAGTTGGAAAATTATTGCCTAAAATGGGGAATACAGGGTAAAAAGTTTTATAATGAACCATGGAATTATGAAAAGAAAAAGGAAGAAACAGAAAAAAACAAAGGCGAACAAAACTTAGAAAAACACGACTTACAGTACGACTTGAATTTTCAAAAAGAGCAACAGATATTAATAGCACCATTACTAAAATTAAAAGAAGAAATTACAAATAATAAAACAATAGAGCAAATAAGTCAAGTGCTATATTCATATTTAATAGAACATTTATTAGATGAAAGTATGAATTTAAGAGAAGAGCTAAGAACAGAAGAAAATATAGATGCATTTAATTTAATAACAAATGTATTAGAAGAAATGTCAATTATATTTAAAGATAAAAAGATATCATTTGATAATTACTTGAATTTATTAAGAACAGGGATTGCAACAAAAGAGTTAAATCAGATACCAAATAGTAATGACCATGTTATTGTTGGAGATATAAATAGAAGTAAAACTCATAAAGTCAGGGCTGTATTCATAATAGGGGTAAATGATGGAGTATTTCCAAGAGCTAGTACAACAGAGGGATTTTTAAATGATAAAGATAGAGCAAAATTAAAAGACAAAGGTTTAGAACTTGCAAAAGGTATAAAAGAGAAAATGTATGAAGAGAATTTCAATATATATAAAGCCTTTTCAACAGCAGAAGAAAGACTGTATATATCATACCCAGCAAGTGATATTAATGGAGATAATTTACGAAAATCGCTAATTATATCACGAATAAAAAAAGTATTTCCAAAACTAGTTGAACAAAAAGTTCAGGCAGATGAAGTACTTACAAAAAATATCACATTTTCTAAATTGCTAAATCATATAGGAGAAGAAGACTGGTACGAAGTATATGAATGGTATAAAAAAAACTATAAATCTAAGCTAACAAGAGCAATGGGAGGAAGAGAATATACGAATGTACCAACAAATATAAATGTAGAAAACATACAAAAGCTATATGGTAATACTTTAAAAACAAGTATATCAAAATTAGAAAGATACGCATCTTGCCCATTTTCATATTATCTAATGTATGGATTACGTTTATCAAACAAAGAAAAATTTGAGGTTAAAGCGATTGATACAGGCTCATTCATGCATGACGTAATTGATAAATTTTTCAAGCAGTTAAATGAAGAAAGTATATCTGTAAAAGACGTAAATGAGGACATTATCAAAAAAATAGTAGATAGTATAATTGAAGAAAATCTAATGTTTGGCTCAAAATTTACACTTGCTCCAAAATACAAAATAATGTGTGAGAGACTAGCAAAAGTATTGTATACTTCAATTAAATATATTGTTGAAAGCCTTAGAGACAGTAGCTTTGAAGTGTTAGGAACAGAGGTTGCATTTAATAATAAAGAAGGAAGTAAATATTCATCAATAAATTTAACTACAGATGATGGAAAGCATATACAGATAGAAGGAAAAATAGACAGAATTGACATTGCAGAATTACCTGATGGAAAGTATATTAGAATAATCGATTATAAATCTAAAAGTAAAGATATAGATTTAAATAAGGTGATATCAGGTCTGCAATTACAATTAATAACATATATAGATGCAATTTGTGAAAATGAGAAGGTTATACCAGCTGGAGCTTTATATTATGCACTTGTTGAGCCACAATTAAAAAAAGGCAGACTAGATATAGAAAATAAAGAAGAAATTGAAAACTTAATAAAACAAAATTATAAAATGAATGGATTAATTTTAGCTGATATTAATATTGTAAAAGCAATGGACAACTCATTTGATGGAGTATCATCAAATAAGATACCAGTAGAGATAGATAAGAAAACAAATGAGATAAAAGAAAAGCCTAATATAGTTACAAGAGAAGAGTTTGAGAACTTACAAAAATATGCAAATAAAATTATAAAGAAAATTGCAAAAGAGATACTTAGCGGGAACATAGAATTAAAGCCATATTATAGTGATAAATCAATGTCAAAAACTCCATGCTCATATTGTGAGTTTAAATCGATTTGTCAATTTAATCCTAAGTTCAAGAATAATAATTATAGATTTATTCCTAATATGGAAAAAGAAAAGATTATGGATATTATTAAAAAGAAATAATTAAAAGAGCTGTGCTTATATGACACAGCTTAAACCATTTTATAAGCCAATTCTTGACAATTCATAAAAAACATAGTATAATAATAAATAGTGATTACCTAGAGAAGGTAAAGAAGAGATTTTATTAAATATGTTTAGGAATGAGATTATATATATAAATAACTGACGGAAAGTGTACTTCGTCCAGTATTTATAGTAGTGTATATATAATTTATAAATGGCAAAGCTATTAATAATTATATATATGTTTTTTCGACGTATGAATAAAATAGAAAAGGAGAGATTATGAGAAATACAACAACAGATAAGTATGCATCCTCAAATTCAGAGGAAAAGCAAAATAAAAAAACTTATAATAAAAATTACAAAAAAAATAATACTGGAAAAAGAGAATATCCAAAAAGAACAGGTAAAGAAAATGGTATAAGAGATAATACTAACAAGGAAGAAAAAAGAGAAGTAACAAGAAGACCTAGAACAAGAAGAAAAACAGAAGGAACTTCAAATAATAATAGAAGTCAATATGTAAAGAGAACTGAGACTAATAAATCAATAATTGACTTTAATTTTAAAAAAAGTAAATTAAAAATAATAGCTTTAGGTGGACTTGATGAAATAGGAAAAAACATTACAGTATTTGAATATGAAGATGAAATCATATTAGTAGACTGTGGTCTGGAATTTCCAGAAGATGATATGCTTGGAGTAGATTTAGTTATTCCAGATTTCACATATTTAGTAAAAAATGCAAGTAAGATTAAAGGGCTATTTATAACACATGGACATGAAGACCATATTGGTTCAATACCATATTTATTACAACAAATTAATGTTCCAATATATGCAACAAGACTTACAGCAAAATTAATTGAACATAAACTTGAAGAACATCATTTATTAAATGTAGCAAAAATAAATATAGTAGAGCAAGGACAAACAATTAATGCAGGAAAAATGCAAGTAGAATTTATAAGAAGTGCACATAGTATTCCAGATGCTTGCATGCTTGCAATACACACGAGAGCTGGAATTGTTATTCACACTGGAGACTTTAAAATTGATTATACTCCAATAGATGGTCAAACAATGGACTTAGGACGTCTAGCAGAGCTTGGAAATCAAGGAGTACTGGCTTTATTGGCAGACAGTACAAATGCTGAAAGAAAAGGCTTTACAATGTCTGAAAAATCAATAGGACCAGTATTAGATGGACTATTTGAAGGTTGTAAAAAAAGAATAGTAGTAGCAACATTTGCATCAAATGTTCATAGAGTTCAACAAATAGTAAATTCAGCAGTTAAATTTGGACGCAAAATAGCAGTATCAGGAAGAAGTATGATGAATATGATTGATGCTGCAAGAGAATTAAAATATATAGATGCACCTGAAGATTTATTTATTGATATTGACTTAATAAAAAATTACACAGAAGACCAATTAGTAATAATTACAACAGGAAGTCAAGGCGAAACAATGTCAGCTTTAACAAGAATGGCAAACGGAGAACACAAAAAAGTAACTATAACAGGAAATGATTTAGTAATAATATCAGCAAACCCAATACCAGGAAATGAAAAATCAGTTTCAAAAGTAATTGACCAATTAATGAAGATTGGTGCAGAAGTTGTATATAGTGCGCTTGCAGATATTCACGTATCAGGTCACGCATGCCAAGAAGAACAAAAGCTAATTATGGCATTAACAAAACCAAAATACTTTATACCAGTTCATGGTGAATATAGACAACTTATGGCACATAAGGATACAGCAATAGAAATGGGAATTCCTAAAGAAAATGTATTTATAAGTGGCAACGGTAAAATCATAGAAATGGATGAAAATTCAGCTGAATACAATGGAACTGTTATTTCAGGACGAGTTATGGTAGATGGACTTGGAGTAGGAGATGTAGGTTCAGTAGTTCTTCGTGATAGACAACATTTATCACAAGATGGTTTAATTGTTATAGTAATGGGAATGGACGGACAAACAGGAGAAATTGTATCAGGACCAGATGTTATATCAAGAGGATTTGTATACATTAGAGAATCTGAAAACTTAATGGAACAAGTAAAATCATTTATAAAAGAAACAGTAGTAGAACTTGAAGAAGGACATATAACTGATTGGACAATTATAAAATCAACATTAAAAGATGATGTCAGGGACTTTATATTTAACAAAACAAAGAGAAATCCAATGATATTGCCAATTATTTTAGAGGTGTAATAAAACGTTGAAATACCAAGCTTTTCATAGCTTGGTATTAACTATATGTTGATAGTTTGTTGATAACTATCAACATATTTGAATATTTAATTAATATGACACAGAATTTTGTGAATAATTTTCTAAATATTAATAATATTAGTTTTTAATTTTGTATTCTTGCTCATCAAGCTCTGCGACATCTTCATCTGTTACTACATTAAATTTATATTCAAATGTCGAAATTTTATCTCTTATATTTCCATTTTCTTTTATTGTTTCTATTTTTTTATATGCCAAACCTGTATTTTTATTAATATAAACCTTTACATTTTTAGTATTTTCTAAATATACAAAATTAACATTGTGACCACTTATAACGTAATAATCTTGTCCATCAACTGTTTCAGTTCTTATACTAGAACAAATACTACTCCATATCTTTTCAAATAATATTGTAAAGTCAGCATAATTTGGTATTTTATTTTCCGATTCTGACACTATATATGTTTCTGTCTTTTTAGGAAATTGTTTTGTTCTTGTTTTATTTACTCCATCATCTTCATATACAATCCAATAGTCGGGCTTTGTGATTTGCGTGATTATTTTAGAGTTATTTTTAAGGACTGATTTTTTAATATTACCTTTTGTATAAGTTTCTATTATTTGTCCTTCCGTGGTAAATTTGCAATAAATATTACCTATGTTTTGTTGTTCCTTATTTAAGTAATTTAAATTAGTATATATTACAAACTTTCTTATAGTTATAATAATAAATATACTTAAGACTATACCTATTCCAATAAAAATTTTTTCCCATAACTTCATAAAAATCACCTCTTTATATTTTTCTTTTGCAATACAAATTTGTTATTTTATAATATCATTTTAGAGTAATAAAGTCAAGTTAAAAAAATAAAAAAGGAGCCGACACGTGTCAGCTCCTCCCATAGGCAAAGTGTAATATTTCAAGTTACTTTCTTGTTGGAATCAGTTGCTTATGCGTATTGCGTTTGGACAAGCTGCATAATAACTCTTGCTCCCGTCCCCGAAACAGTTACAACATAAGCACCACCATTACAATTATTGACTAAATCGTAATGAGTTGTCCCACCAGTAGGGATGGTAAGCTTAGTGGTATTAAACAGCGAGCCTTGTTTTTTCACGGTTACGGTTACTCCATTCGTAGGGAGGGAAATAATAATTTTCAAATTCCACCCTTTATTAGGCGTAACCGTAAACGAACGACTTTGGTCCATATCAAATGTAAAATCCTCCATGCCAGTGAGGTATTGCATTTCTCTGGGCATGATAGAACCATTTTCTCCAAGGACCTCTCCCGTTTCGGAGTTAATTTCGCAGAAAGTTACGCCGTGATTGCCGTTCTCAGCGTTGTTCAACGACATCTCAGCAGCGAAAGCCGTTGCCGTCAGACTGAAGCACAGTACCAACGCCAACAGGACTGCGGTAATACGTTTTGCTGTAGTAATTTTTTTCACGATAAAACCTCCGTATTTACGTCGCATACACTTTGCCTATGTTGTGCGTCCTCCAAAGGAGAACTTTGCCTATAATAGCACTTTTCTCATCTCATGTCAGTATAGAATTAGAATATTTTTAAGTAATTTAATAAATAAACTCAAATTACACTTGAAAAAAAAGATAAAATTGAGTATAATACTTAAAACAACTAATATAGAAGTTTATCTTCAAGAAAGGAATACAACAATTATGGACTATAAGGATTTAGCAAATTTAATTTTTCCAGACGCAAAACCAATAGAGGTTTATGAGAAAATGTATCCAGAAAGAAATTTACCAGATGGAGCAATAGTTACAAGATTTGCACCAAGCCCAACTGGTTTTGTACATATAGGTGGACTATATCAAGCACTATGCGCAAAATTAGTAGCTAATAGAACAAAGGGAGTATTTTTCCTAAGAATAGAGGATACAGACCAAAAAAGAGAAATAGAGAATGGTATAGAAGGAATCATATCATCATTAAAGGACTTTGATGTTGAAGCAGATGAGGGAATGATTAGTGAAGATGAATGGAAAGGAGAATATGGTACATACAAACAATCAAGCAGAAAAGACATTTATCAAGCATATGCAAAATATATGATTGAACTTGGAAAAGCATATCCTTGTTTCTGTTCTCCAGAAGACCAAGAAGAACTTAGAAAAAAGCAAGAAAATGCTAAGATAAGACCAGGGTATTATGGTGTATGGGCTAAATGCAGAAATTTAAGCATAGAAGAAATGGCAGAGAAAATAAAAGCAGGAGAGCCATATGTTGTAAGATTTAAATCACCAGGTAGAGAAGATAGAAAAGTACAATGTCATGATTTAATTAAGGGGAAAGTAGTATTTCCTGAAAATGACATGGATATAGTTATAATCAAATCTGATGGACTTCCAACATATCATTTTGCACACTTGGTTGATGACCATTTAATGAGAACAACACATGTAATAAGAAGCGATGAATGGCTTTCATCATTACCTTTACATGTACAATTATTTAGTGAAGCAGGATTTAAAGCACCAAAATACTGCCATATTTCACCTATAATGAAAAACGACAATGGAAACAAACGTAAACTAAGTAAAAGAAAAGACAAAGAAGCGGCTGTTTCATATTATAGTGAAATAGGTGTTCCACCAGATGCAGTAAAGGAATATTTAGTAAATATAGCAAACTCTAATTTTGAAAATTGGAGAAGAGCTAATAAAGATGCTAAAATTGAAGATTTTGAGTTTCAATTAAATAAAATGAGTGTAAGTGGTGCACTATTTGATATGGTAAAACTTTTAGATGTTTCAAAAGGGGTAATATCAAGATATAGTGCAGAAGAAGTATATAATGAAAGTTTAAAATATGCAGAAAAATATGATCCAAAATTAAAGAAAATGCTTGACAACAAAGAATACTCAATGAAAGTATTAGGCATTGAGAGAGGAAATAATAAGCCACGTAAAGATATTTCAAAATGGTCAGACGTTAGAGAAAATATTATATATATGTATGAAAAACCAACAGAATATGACTTTGACAAAATAACAGGAGACGAAGTGAAAAAAGTCGCAAGTGAGTACTTGAAAGTATTTGATATAAATGACGACAAGCAAATGTGGTTTGACAAGATGAAAGATACAGCTGAGAAATGTGGATATGCTAGGGAAGTAAAAGAGTATAAATCAGAACCAGAAAAGTGGCCAGGACATGTAGGAGACATTAGTACAGCAATTAGGGTTATGATTTCAGGAAGAAGAAATACACCAGACCTTTATGAAATAATTAAAGTTCTTGGAAAAGATGAAGTTATAGCAAGATTAGAAGTTTTTGCAAAATAAAAGATAACAAAAAGCAGACTGAAAAATAGGGCTGCTTTTTGTTTGTCATAAATTTTTTGAATTTTAATAAGTAATAACATATATTAATCCATTCCGCCTAAGCCTTCTATAGCGTTTTGAACTTCTTTATTTTGTTCAGTTCTAACTGCTTCAGCATTTGCATTAACTCCACGTATTTTATTATATATTCCTGGCTCAAAAGAACCAATTGTAATAGCTGCTAAAAATAACATTAAAATTACAGATACCACTAAAACTAATAAAGTTATTCCAGCTTCATTTTTCTCTTTCATTTGTTCAAAGCCTCACAAAATATGTATAATACATATTCTTTCTTTTTTATTCAATATAAAATGTATATCATTATCAATATTTTGTCAATAGTTATAAATATTTTTCAATAATATCCAAAGCATTTTCAGTATAAATTTTTCTTTCAGCTGAAAATGGTACAAAAGTTAAATCTTTTAAAGGATTTAATATATTTTGCAGCTCCAGAACTTGAGTATCAACCTTCGGAACAGCGATTTTGTCAGCTTTATTAGCAACTACCACACAAGGTAAATTTTGTGAAATAATATAATCGTACATTAATTTATCATCAGCAGTAGGAGAATGCCTAATATCGATTAAAAATACAACTAAACAAATATCTTTACACTTTTGTAAATATTCCTCTATGAATTTACCAACTTGAACTTGTTGTTCCTTTGACATTTTACTGTAGCCATAACCAGGTAAATCAACAAAGTAAAAATTTTTATTCTCCTCATAAATTTTATAAAAATTTATTAAACGAGTTTTTCCAGGTTGGCTACTTGTTTTAGCAAGCTTTTTTCTATTAAGCATTGTATTAATAAATGAAGACTTTCCAACATTTGATTTTCCAACAAGCACAATCTGAGGCAAATCATCAGTAGGGTATTGTTTAGGACTTACAGCTGAAATGATAAACTCTGCATTTTTTATTTTCATAAAACATTCCTTTCATTTGCTATGTTTATAGTGCTTAACGAACTATAGTATCTTCATTATGTGGTCCAATTCCAATATATGAAACTGGTATATTAGTAATTTCCTCAATAAAGTTTATATACTCTTTGGCATTAGCTGGTAAATCATCAAAAGTTTTACAATCCTTTGGAATAGTCCATCCACCTTCAAATACTTTATAATTAGGAGTAGGAACATTTCCTGTAACTTCAATATCTTCTGGATAAAAATTAATATCCTCACCATTATAACTATATGAAGTACAAACTTTAATGTATCCAAGTTTTTCACCTATAAGACCAATAGTATCAAGATGATTTAAGCAAAGGTCAGTATATCCTCTAGATTTGTTTAAAATAACTAAATCTAACCATCCGCATCTTCTAGGTCTTCCAGTAGTTGTTCCGTATTCATGACCCATTTCACGAATTACATCACCATCAGAATCTAAAAGTTCAGTAGGGAATGGACCATTACCAACACGTGAGCAATAACCTTTCATAACAGCAACAACCTTATCTACATATTTAGGACCAATTCCTGCTGCTGATATAGTACCAGATGCGTTACAATAAGAACTTGTACAATTTGGATAATCTCCAACTTCTAAGTCAAGTCTATCAGCTTGAGCACCTTCAATAACAATTTTCTTTCTATTTTCAAGTGCTTTTGATATATACATATTAGCATTTTTTATATATTTTCCTAAGTTTTCTTTAATTTTCATACAGTATGAATATAATTCATCAACTGTATAATGGATATTTTCTTCATTAAGTGAATTTTCGTGGAAATCAAGAGCAATTTTTAATAATTGTTTTAAATTATCCTCACTCCTAAAAACATCTTGCATTCTTATACCAATTCTATTAGCTTTATCAGAATAACAAGGACCAATTCCTCTTTTTGTAGTACCAATTTTATTTTTACCTCTGCGACCTTCATAGATAGCATCTAATTCAATATGATATGGCATTATGATGTGAGCACAATTAGAAACAATCAAATTATCAGGAGTAATTTCAACATATTTTGACAATAAATTGATTTCCTCATAAAGTACATCAGGATTTAATACGACACCATTACATATAATAGCGATAGTACCTTTATTAATAATTCCACCAGGAATTAAATGAAGAGGAACTTTTTCACCATTATAATATACAGTGTGTCCCGCATTATTTCCACCAGTAGTACGTAATACTAAATGTGCATTTGTTGACTCGAATGCAGCAACACGTCCTTTTCCTTCATCTCCCCAATAAGCACCTACAATTTCTGTAACACAAGAATTTAATTTTTTTTCCATAAAATATCCCTTTCTGGCATATGCGCCTTTATATAGATTTTAAATTAATCATTTATTCTTAGGAGTAATCTTTTCAAGACCGCCCATATAAGGTCTAAGAACTTCAGGAATAGTTACAGAGCCATCTTCATTATAATGATTTTCAATTAAAGCAATAAGCATACGAGGTGGAGCAACAACAGTGTTATTTAAAGTATGTGCATAATAATTGCCATTTTCACCTTTAATACGAATACCAAGTCTACGAGCTTGTGCATCTGTTAAATTTGAACAACTTCCAACCTCAAAATATTTCTTTTGACGAGGAGACCAAGCTTCAACGTCGCAAGACTTTGCTTTTAAGTCAGCTAAATCTCCACTACAACATTCAAGTTGTCTAACTGGTATATCCATGCTTCTAAATATTTCAACTGTATATGACCAAAGTTTTTCATACCAATCCCAACTTTCATCAGGTTCACAAACAACAATCATTTCTTGCTTTTCAAATTGGTGAATTCTGTATATACCACGTTCTTCAATACCATGAGCACCTTTTTCTTTTCTAAAGCAAGGAGAATATGAAGTCATATTATATGGAAGATTTGCTTTATCTAAAATTTGTCCTTTAAATTTTCCAATCATAGAATGTTCAGAAGTTCCAATCAAATACAAATCTTCACCTTCAATTTTATACATCATTGCATCCATTTCTTCAAATGACATAACACCATTTACAATATCTGAATGAATCATAAATGGAGGAATACAGTAAGTAAATCCCTTATTAATCATGAAATCTCTAGCATAAGCAAGAACTGCTTCATGAAGTCTTGCAACATCTCCAACTAGATAATAAAAACCATTTCCAGCAACTCTTCTTGCAGCCTCCATATCAATTCCGCCTAGTCTTTCAAGGATATCCTCATGAAATGGAATTTCATAATCAGGAACAACTGGGTCTCCAAACTTTTGAACTTCAACATTTTTAGAATCATCTTCGCCTAAAGGAACAGAAGGATGCATAATATTTGGAATTATCATCATTCTATTTTTAATTTCTTTTGAATATTCAGCTTCAAGCTTTTCATTTTCTTCAAGTTCTTCATTTATCTTTTTAACTTCAGCCTTTATTTTTTCAGCTTCATCTTTTTGTCCATTTTTCATTAATGAACCAATTTCAGTACTTAAAGTATTACGCTTGTTACGCAATTCATCACCTTTTACAGTGGCAACTCTAAGCTTTTTATCAAACTCAATTACCTCATCTACTAAAGGCAATTTTTTATCCTGAAATTTCTTTTTAATATTCTCTTTTACAATATCAGGATTTTCTCTTAAAAATTTAATATCTATCATATCAAATGCCCTTTCTCTTAAAATTAAGTTCGCCTTTATTCTATCATTAAATGGGGAATATTACAAGAGATTTAATGCAGAAAATAAGGAAAATATATAGAGAAAATTCTATTTTAAAGCCTATATTTTTACAAAATATAGAAGCACATCAAAAAGTATACATATTTAGAAATTTAATGAATATAATACTAAAAGGAAAAATATGTAATAGAGGCAATGGTTAAACGATTTATTGTATATGGTAGTAAAATAGTATATAAAAGTGACAACTTGTGCCTTAAGGAAGGATTTATATAAAAATGGAAGAGAAGTATTTAAGAGACAAAGTAATTCTTGAAATTACTGAAGAAGATGAAAAAAAAGAAATTTTAAGAAATATAATAAACACAAAAGCAGCGCTTACAAATGCAAATAGAAACTTTGAATTTGCTAATACTAATGATTTAATTGATTATTATATATACAAAATTAAAGCAATGCAAAGCCATTTAGACAGCCTTATAAAGCTTGCAAAAGAAAAGGGAATAGAGGTAAATAAAATAGCATAGGTTAAGAAGAAATATATTAATAAAGAGATAATAGGAAATAAGAAAATGTAATAAATATAGATTGTCCATCATATTATTTATTAAAGGTGGTGGACATGGAGTCAAAAGTAATTTTATCATTTATAGCATGTATTTTAATTATATTAGTATTTGGAAAAACTTTTTACTTACCAATAAAAAGAGTTTTAAAGCTAGTTGCAAACTCTGTTTTAGGTGCATTTATTATTTTTGTTATTAATTTAGTTGGAACATCATTTGAATTCCATATTGGTTTTAATATTTTTAATGCAGTTGTTGTTGGAATTCTTGGTATACCTGGAGCAATATTATTAATTATATTAAAGATTTTTTGCGGGATATAGATACTAGCTTAAGAGCTAGTATTTTAAGTATTCTTAAAAATTCCATTCAAAATATCTTGACATAACCTTCCAGTAATTATATAATAAAAAAGTATAGAAACATCTATAAAATAATTTTTGTAGGAGGAAAAAGCAATGATTGAAGACAATCAAATTCAAGCAAAAGTATCACCATTTGCAATGAGAAAAGGCGAGATAAAAGTATTTGACGGAAAAGACGGATATGTATCAATGAATCAGATAATACAAAAAATAAACATTGGACATATTAGTGAAGTACATTTTGGAGTATTAAAATTTATAAATCAGTTTGAATTTTTAACATCTAGGCAATTATTTCAATTATTAAAATTAGAAAACTATGACATAAAAGACCAAGACAAGCTTAATAATAAATTAGAACAACTAATAAAAAACAAAATACTTACTAGATATTATTTTACATCAGAAGAGGGAAACGGAATATATAGAGTTTATTGTATGGAAAAGATGGGAAAGTATTTACTAACTTCAAGAGAAATTGAAAGCAATTGGCAACCATCTGATAATGCTAAACCAGTTGAAATGATAAAGAAAAAGCTTGCAGGAAATCAACTAGTAATAGCATATATGAGAAAATCACACTATTTTACAAAGTATACTTTAAAGCCAATAATAACAGCAAAACAAGCTTCAAAAAAATTCAAAGCAACAGTTTTAATGGAATATACATATGATAATAAAAAATATAATTTTATATTTGAGGCGATTAGAAGAGAAGAAAATTGGGAAAACAAATTGGTTGAAAGAATGAAATTATGGAAAGATTTTTATGATAATTTTGTTCCAGGAGATTCAGAGTTTATGGCATTACCACAACTAGTATTTTTAAGTGAAGACAATATGCATTCTGCTGAAATATTTAAAATATTATTAATGAATAAAGTAAATATTGAAAAAATAACACATTACTTTACCACAGATTTAGCACAAAATGAGGAAAACTTATCAAAGAGTTTATATGATTTTGCATTAGAAGGTGGAAAATACAAATTAAGAAATGTAGAAGCAAAAATTTTAGGATAAAAAGAGAGAATAGTTTATATTGAAAGATATAAACTATTTATTTTTACAAAAAATAGAACTGGCTAGAAACATACAAATCTAGCTAGTTCTATTATATTTTTATTCTGCTGTATTTTTTTTATTCTTAAATGTAAAAGTAATCGCATCATTGTTATTAATATCAAAAGATAGATTGGATGTATCCATTTGAATTGGATTATCATCATTATCATCATCAAAGTGAGTGTTATTCAATGATGGAGCACGCAGTTTATTCAATTTATTATCAACATAATGTTCAACAACATCATTTGAAGAACCATTACCTGCATATTTAACAAAATTATACACTTTAACTTTTTGTTTTTCATTGTATTTAGAAGGCAAGAAATCCAAGTTGGCACAACCATTATAATATACACCTTGCAAAGTTCTAATTTTGAACATACATCTTTTGAATTTCAAACCTTGTATTTTTCCTGGTGGATATCTCAAATGCCAACCATAATCAGCTGTACCTTTAGGGTCACGTTCATCTTTTTCAAAGTTATAACCATTTCTTCTAATAGTCCATTCTTTCTTTTCACCTATTTCAACTGACCACCATTCGTTGTCCTCAGGAGAGTTGTTACCAAATACTATTTTATTAGCACAGTTTGCAATGATAGTATCGCCTAATTTATCTCCATGAGCATGTAATTGTGCTAAGTTTTGAGCTGAAATTACAGTAGCAATTCTATATTTTCGATAAACAGTAAATATTGATTCCGTTGCAGGGCATATAAAGTCAGGGAACTCATCAATATATAAGAAATTAGGTACACGAGTATTTTCATTTCCCGGTCTACGAAGTACTGAGAATTGCATTAGTAGTAGGAAGAATAATCCAAAAGCTTTATGAGTACTTTCTCCCAAATCTCCACGACGAGTACAAACTAAGCAAATATCTCCATTTTCTAATACATCATCAAAGTTAACATTGTTAATTCTATTACACAACATACCTTTAACTCCAGGATAACGAAGAAGAGTATCAAGTTGTGACATAGGAATTGAAACTAATTTTTCCATTTCCTTTCTGTTAGGACTATCAATGTAGAAGTTCTTTTTAAAATAATTTATTTGATTTTGATATTCATCTGATAAATCTTCATCTTGTTCAAGAATTTTACACATTTTTTCAATTAAATCAAAGTTTGCTAAAAGTTTTAGCATATCCTCAATGTTAGGAAGTTTACCATTATTAATTTTAGGATAAATAATTTTTAATAAAATAGCTAAGTTTTCAATAACTTGAGTAGATAAGTTTTCCTTATAAGCCATTTCCGTTTCAGGATTTCTATCAGTATAAAATCCTTTTAAAACAGTTGTAATTGCAAGTGAAGTTTTTACTGGGTCATCAAATGCGAAAGGATTTAATCCAACTGAATTAACGTCATCTGGGTCAAATAATTTATATGATAAACCAAAATTATCACATATATTTTTTACCTTTCCAACAGTTTCATAATCAGGTGCCATATATGTAATACCACAATTTTTGTAAACATATTTAGAACCGTTTTTTCCCATTATAAACTTTTTAAAATATGATTTATATAAATCTTCTTTACCCTCAGTAGGAAATAACATATTTAAAGTAAAGTGTTCATTAATGTATGCATTATCATAAGGAGCATTTAATCTAGCTATACCTGTACGCAATGCTGCAAAAGCAAGTGTTTTAGAAGATTCTCTATAAAAGAATTTTCTATTAATATCTTGAGCAACCCAAGGTTCAAACACAAGAGAAGTTTTTCCAGCGCCTGAAATACCGCAAACAAGTGTTGACTCAAATCTTTTTGCTTCTGCTAATTTAACATCGTTACCAATATCTTTATCAATACCTATGTAAATTTCATTAGTATAAGAACCAAAACCATTTCTTGGGTCACTTAAACTAATACCAGTATATTCTGCAATAGAATCTCTGTCAGCTTTTGTATCATTAACACCCATATATAACTTATTAAATAGGTTACGCCAAGTTAAAAGTGGTATAGCTAATGCTATTGATGATAGAGCAGGGCGTATTAAATATGCAAAGTCTGTTACAAGCTCAGTATATCCTGGTAATAACAGAATTCCAAGCCAACATAATCTATTAATCCATTCTACTGCCATTAAAATTGTTACTAGGTATAAACCTATACAATACCAATAAAAGAAATGTCTTTTGTCTCCATCATGTCTAATAAACTTGGAAGACATAGAAAACTGGAATGCAAATATAACAAATACGTAAGCAACAGCATAACGTATTGGTCCCCAATAATTTGAACCAACTCCAGTAAATAGAATTAGTAAAAATTCTACAAATCTATCTACTATAACGTATATGGAGCATAATGTAAGTACATATGTACAAAACGTATTTCTATCAGTTTTTAATAGTTTTAAAAATTTATCAAAATACTTCATAATAAATTTTATTCCCTTCTAAAGCATAAATAGATTTGAAAGAACTTTTAATATCTTTCAAACTAAACATTACTCACCCTTATATTATCCTACAAAATCGAGAAAATTACAAGTGTTTTCGCAAATTTTTTATAAAAATAAGCAATAAAAAATTTAGTGTTTATTTTGTTATTAAATAAAACCATATATGACTAATTCTATTACTCATAAAATAGCATGTAAATACATATTAATTTATAAAATATTAAAAAATTGCCAAACGTGTTTTGGGAAGAAAAACAGTGATGGTGATGAGCGAGTGAAGGGGAAAAATGTACAAGAAAAGAGCAAAAGAAACATTTTCGCAAAGTGTATTTGCACTAATGATTTCACAAGTTATTGTAAAATTATTAGGATTATTATATAGATTATATTTAACAAATAGAGATAACTATGGTGACGAGGGAAACGCTATATCTGGTGCAAGCTTTCAGATATATTCACTATTATTAGGAATAACAGCAATAGGAATTCCTAATGCAATATCTAAGCTAATAGCTGAGAAAAGTGCAATTGGTGACCATAAAGGTGCAAATAAAATATTTAAAATTTCGCTACTAATATTTTCGCTAATTGGAATAGCAGGAAGTTATTTATTATTTTTTTATGCACATTCATTAGCAAATAACTATTTACACATAAAAGAAGCGGAATTATCAATTATAGCACTAAGTCCATCAATATTTTTAGT
>CAQYCU010000019.1 GCA_948919095.1 uncultured Clostridia bacterium
ATTTTCTCATTTGTGCTTCACTTAAGCATAGTTCTAATGTTTCTCTTGCCTTTGCCTCTCCATACTTGTCTGTTGCTTGTTCTGCTCTACTAAATATTCCATCTTGCCATTTTCTTCCTCTTTCCTTTCGTTTTTTTCAATGTTATTCTTCTTGTTGTTTTTAGTTTTGCCTTTTTTCTTAATTTTATTACATTTTATAAAATGTAAACTTTTATTAATGCATACTACATGTTAATCCTGTATCGATATGTGATAATATATACAGGCTCATTATGTAGATAAATGTAAAAAAATAAGGATTTATGTCAACTTTTGTTATATTGTTAATTCTCTATCCGAAGTATTCCGTCTGTCCATGTTGTAAAACACTTGCATTTGTTTTGCAAGTGTTTTTAATTGCATTTTGTAAATGTAATTTACTTGTAATCTTTTTGTAATATTGCTTAGTACAAATAAATCACAGCACTTCTATATAAAAATAGATTGCTGTGATTTTTTTAATCTTCCCAAGTCATTTCATAATCAATAAGTCTAACTGTGTCGCCATCTTTTACACCTGCCTTTTTAAGTGCTTTGTTAAGTCCGATTTCATCAAGCTTTCTGTGTAAATAAAATAAAGATTCATAGTCTGCAACATTAACTCTACGCATAATGTTTTCAATATCTTCTCCTTGAACAACAAAAATCTTGCCTTCTCTTGTAACTGTAAATTTCTTCTTTGTTTCAAGTGTATATATCTTTTTCGTATCATTGCTATTAATTTCAATAAGGTTTTCCTTAGGTAATGTTTTTAATGTTTCTGATACATATGTCATAAGTTCATCAATGCCCTCTCCTGTTGCTGCTGATATTTTAAATAATTGTTGTTTGTTCTTTTTTGCTAGTTTTTCTAATTCGGCAAAATTCGTATTGTCTTGTAAAATATCAGTTTTGTTTGCTACTATTATTTGTATTCTCTTTGATAATTTTTCACTATATTGTTTTAATTCATTATTTATTGTTTTATAGTCATCTACTGGATTTCGTCCCTCAGAACCTGAAACATCTATAAAGTGAAGTAATACTCTAGTCCTTTCAATATGTCTTAAAAACTGTATTCCAAGACCCACTCCGTCGCTTGCTCCTTCAATAATTCCTGGAATATCAGCTATTACAAAGCTATCTCCATATTTTGATTTTATAACGCCTAAGTTAGGGTCTATTGTTGTAAAATGGTAGTTTGCAATCTTAGGATTTGCAGATGTTACAGTTGATAAGAATGTTGATTTTCCTACGTTTGGAAATCCTATTAGTCCAACGTCAGCAAGAAGTTTTAGCTCAAGTATTAGTTCTTTTTCTTCTCCTTTTTCTCCATCTTCTGCAAACCTAGGAGCTTGTCTTGTTGGAGTTGCAAAGTGTGAATTTCCAAGTCCGCCTCTACCGCCTTTTAATATAAGTACTGTTTGCTCTTTTTCTGATAAATCTGCAAGCACTTCATTTGTTGATGCATCTTTAATAATAGTTCCAATAGGAACTGAAATATATAAGTCTTCAGCGCTTTTCCCATACTTTCTAGCGCCTTGACCATTTTCTCCATTTTCTGCTTTAAATTTCTTTTTGTATCTGAAATCAATTAGTGTGTTTGTGTCATTATCTACTTTAAAGTAAACATCTCCACCTCTTCCACCATCTCCACCATCTGGTCCACCTGCTGCTACATATTTTTCACGTCTAAATGATATTGCACCATTTCCACCTTTACCAGCCGATACATGAATTTTAACATAGTCTGTAAACATATTTTTACCTTTCTATTTTAGCTTCGTTATAGCTAGTCCATCTCCAACTTCCAAAATCTCAGTCTCAAGTTTTGGGTCTTCTGTAACAAGTTTTATATATTCTCGTAAATGTGTTACTGCTGTACGTTGTTTATGTTTGTTATAATCACTCATAACATATCCTTTGTATAAAATATTATCTGCAAAAATTATTCCATCTTTTTGTAATAGACGCAGTGCTTGCTCTAGGAAAAATGGATACTTTCCTTTTGCTGCATCAATAAATATCATATCATATTTGTCATTAAATGTTGGAAGTATTTCTACTGCATCCCCTTCAAAAATATTTATGGTTCTATTTTTTTCTACTAGTTTTATATTTTCTTTTGC
This sequence comes from uncultured Clostridia bacterium, assembly GCA_948919095.1. Classification (GTDB taxonomy): domain Bacteria; phylum Bacillota; class Clostridia; order TANB77; family CAG-508; genus CAG-793. The sequence goes on from CAQYCU010000019.1 coordinate 2,148, forward strand.
TTCAACTATCATGTTTTCATCACGTTCTATTGTGTCAATTTTTCCATTTTCTTGTAAGAATTTACTAAATTGAAGTGCAGAGTATCCAACAGCAGTACCTATTTCAAGTATACTATCTATTTTTTTATCTCCAATTGTCTCAATTATTTTTGTCAATGTATCATCCATTATTATTGGAATATGTCTTGCTAATGCACTTATTTTTATTTCTTCTAAACTATTCAATGCTTTAACCTCTTTTAAATCATTATATATTCTGCTTCCTTTTTTTCAATATAATTTGCATTTTCATAATTAAATATCTATGAACTTTACTAAATTATTGCTATTATTCTGTACTTTTACTAATAAATATGTCTGGTAATAAATCTTTTACTTTTACAATTTTATTATCTCCAACCATTACTTCCGCTTCAAGATTTTTTTCATTTACCATTCTTATCATTTCTCTACAAACGCCACACGGTGGATATACAGCACCTTTAGCAGCATATGCTACTATTTTTACTATTTCACTCTCATTGTGTTTTACCATTTCAGCTATAGCTGAACGTTCAGAACATACTCCTAATGAACATTCTATTTCTGTTGATACTCCTGTATAAACATTTCCATCTTTTGTTAATAATGCACAGGCAACAGAACCATAAGAAAAATTCTTGTTTAATTTTACTTTATGTGCAATTTTCTTTGCTTCTTCTAAAAGCATTTCAAACTCCTTATCCATCTCTCCCACTCCTTGTTTATTATTAATTTGACACAGCAAAAATCAATTATCTTTAAACTTTACTTTGTCAAAGAATTACCAGAGTATCTACTAACTCTGGTAATCTTGAATTGTCCTAAATAATCTATTATTCGGCTTTTTGTGCTCTTCTTGCTTCTCTTTCGCGAACTGCATTATCAAGTGTTTTCTTTCTAAGTCTAATATTTTCTGGTGTAATTTCTACAAGCTCGTCTTCAGCAATAAATTCTATTGATTGTTCTAGTGACATTTTTACTGGTGGCACTAAACGTAATGCATCGTCTGAGCCTGAGGCTCTAGTATTTGTCAAATGTTTTTCTTTACATACATTTATTGAAATATCTTCATTTCTTGAATTTATTCCAACAATCATTCCTTCATATACTTCAACTCCTGGTCCAATTAAAAGTTCTCCTCTTAATTGTGCATTGTATAGTCCATAAGTAATTGATGTTCCGTTTTCAAAAGCAACCAATGTTCCTCTTGTACGAGCTTGAATTTCTCCTTTATATGGTTCATAATCTTTAAATACGCTTGACATTGAACCTTCGCCTCTTGTATCTGTTAAAAATTCAGTTCTATATCCTATAAGTCCTCTTGCAGGAATTGTAAATTCTATCTTTGTGTGTCCTGGTTCTGCTGGTTCCATGTTTACCATTTCACCTTTACGAGTTCCTAACTTTTGTATTACTGTTCCTACAGCATCATCAGGCACATTTACACTAAGTGTTTCAACTGGTTCGCATTTTACTCCATCAATATCTTTGAAAATAACTTTCGGTCTAGAGACTAATAATTCAAATCCTTCTCTTCTCATAGTTTCGATTAATACTGATAAATGTAGTTCCCCACGTCCGCAAACTTCAAAGCTTTCTGCTTTGTCTGTTTCTCTAACACGTAATGAAACATTTCTTTCAAGTTCTTTCATTAATCTATCACGAATGTGTCTTGATGTAACGAATTTTCCTTCTTTTCCAGCAAATGGTCCATCATTTACACTAAATGTCATTGATACTGTTGGTTCGTCAATGTTTACAAATTCTATTTTTTCTGGATGGTTTACATCACATATAGTCTCTCCAATGTTTATGTCTTGTATACCTGCTATTGCAACTATATCTCCTGCTTCGATTTCTTCAGCTTCAACTCTTTTTAGACCCTCATATGTAAATAATTTTGCAATTTTTCCTTGAGTATTTTTCTCATCTTTACATATTACAACATTTTGTCCAACTGATATTTTTCCTCTTTCAAGTCTACCAATTGCAATTCTTCCTAAATATTCATCATATGATATGTTAGAAACTAATAATTGCATTGGACCATTAACATCTACTTTTGGGGCCGATATTTTATCAATTATTGTATCAAATATGCATCTAATATTATCACTTTCGTCATTTAAATTCATTTTAGCAATTCCATTTTTTGCTGATGCATATACAACAGGAAAGTCAAGTTGCTCGTCATTTGCATCTAAGTCCATAAATAACTCTAAAACTTTATCAACTGCCTTTAATGGTTCTGCCCCTGGTCTATCAATTTTGTTTATTACTACTATTGGCTCTAAGTTTAATGCTAGTGCTTTTTTTAGTACTTCTCTTGTTTGTGGCATTGGTCCATCAAATGCATCTACAACAAGTAATACTCCATCAACTGTTTTCAAAACACGTTCAACTTCTCCTTCAAAGTCAGCATGTCCTGGTGTATCAACTATATTAATTTTTACTCCATTATACATTACAGATGTGTTTTTAGAAAGAATTGTTATTCCTCTTTCTCTCTCTAAATCATTTGAGTCCATAACTCTTTCTTGTACTTGTTCATTTTCTCTAAAAACATGGCTTTGTCTTAATAAAGCGTCAACTAGTGTTGTTTTACCATGGTCAACGTGTGCAATTATTGCAATATTTCTTATCTTTTCGTTACTCATTTCCTTTCTCCCTACTACTGTATTCATTACTTGTGCCTTCTAATTCTCTAATTGAAAGCTCAATTTTTTTATTTTCCATATCAATATTTATTACTTTAACATTTACTTCTTCATTAACTTCAAGCTTGTCCTCTGGTTTTGTAATTCTTTCTGTGCTTATTTGTGATATATGTATTAAACCTTCAACGCCTTCTTTAATTTCTGCAAATGCTCCGAATGTTGTTAATTTCTTAATCTTTACTTTTATTATGTCTCCAACATTTATGCCAATATTGTCCCAAGGATTTTCTCCTTTTCCATCATATGAAAGCTTGAATCTTTTATTTTCTTTATCTATTTCTTTTATTCTTACTTTTATTTTTTGTCCCTGTTTTAATAGGTCATTTGCATTTGCTCCTCTGTTCCAAGAAATCTCAGATATGTGTAGTAATCCGTCAACCCCTTCAACATTTACAAATGCTCCATAAGAACATACACTTGAAACTGTACCTTCATATTCCTTATCTACTTCAACATTACTCCAAAATGCTTCTTCTAATCTTTTCTTTTCTTCCTCAACAATAACTCTTGCAGAACCTATTATTCTGTGTTCGTTTGGTTTATATTCAATTACTCTAAAACGTATTCTTTCCTTTTGTCCACAAGCAAGTGAATTTGGAATAAATATTCGTATTCCATGATAGTCAACAATTACACCTTTATCGTTTGCTTTTTTTACTTTTTCTTCAAATATTTCATTATTATTAACTTTTTCTTCAAACTTTTTAAGTGTTTCTTGCTTTTTCATTTTTTTGTATGATAATAAAACATTTCCATTTTGGTCATGTCCTATTACTTCACATGTAATTGAATCTCCTGGTTTGAATTCATCATTTGGGTCAGCTTCTTCATCAAATGAATATTCATTTTTAGGAACTATTCCATCTGACTTGTAATTAAAGTCTACAAATATTTCACCATTTAAGCTTATTGAAATTACTTTTCCATTTACAATTTTTTCTAATTTTTTGTTACTTTCCATTGAAGCATTTAGCAATTCTTCAAAAGATACATTTTCTTCGTTCATATATACCTTTCCTTTTGTAATCTTATAATTTAAATTTAGCTAAAATTTACTAGATTACTAACTTTTTTATTATACTCTTTTTTTCAACTATTGTCAACATAAGTCGATAAAAAAGTATAGTTGTTTTTGCATATTAATAAAAATAAAGAACCCACTTAATATTATAGAGTTCCTTATACTTTAATTTTACTATTTACAATTCGATTTTACAATTTCGATTAATATCTCAGTAACTTTTTCCATGTCTTCTAAGCAAATATATTCATAAATTCCATGAAAGTTATGTCCTCCTGTACCTAGATTTGGACAAGGCAATCCTTTTTGTGCTAGTCTTGCTCCATCTGTTCCACCTCTTATTTCATAGGTTATTGGTTCTATATTTAATTTGTTCATTGCTTCTTTTGCTTTATCAATAATTTGAGGGCATTTTTCTATTATGTTTTTCATATTGTAATATGTGTCTATAATTTCAATTTCTATACAATCATTATACTTTTTATTTAGTTTATTAATTATACTCTTAAGGTTTTCTTTTCTCTTTTCAAAGCCTTCTTTTTCAAAATCCCTAATGTATAATTGCATCTCTGTATGTAGCACATTTCCATGTATTGAGTCAATATGATAATATCCCTCGTATCCTTCAGTTGTTTCTGGATATTCCTTAGGAATTAAGTTTATTATTTCATTAGCTATTAGCTGTGAATTAACAAGAATGTTCTTAGCCGTTCCTAAATGAGCTGAAATACCTTTTATATGAGTTTTTATTGTTGAAGCATTAAAATTTTCATAACAAATTTCTCCTAATGATGAACCATCAACTGTGTATGCAAAGTCTGCTTTAAATTTAGAAAAGTCAAAATATCTAGCTCCGCTTCCAATTTCTTCATCTGGTGTAAATGCTACATATATATCGCCATGTTCAATATTGTTATTTTTAATAATTGTAAGCATATTCATTATTTCTGCAATTCCAGCTTTATCATCTGCACCAAGTAGTGTGTTTCCATCTGTTGTAATTAATGTTTTTCCAATATGTTTTTTCAAATCTGGATATATATTTGTATCAAGTATTTCTCTTTCATTAAGTTGTATATTTTTGCCATCATAATTTCTTATTATTTGTGGATTTACATTTATATCTGTTACTGCCTCTGATGTGTCCATATGTGCAATAAAACCAATTTTGGGAACATTTTCTACTCCTTTAAGAAATGCATAAACATAACAGTTTTTATCTATACATACTTCATCCATATGTAATTCTTGTAGCTCGTGTACTAATTCCTTAGCTAAATTCCATTGTGTGTCTGTACTTGGTGTAGTTTCGCTTTTAGAATTCGAATTTGTAGGAATCTTAATATATTTTAAAAATCTATCTAATATATCCATAACACCTCTATTAACTTTTATTTTTATTGTTCTTGATATATTTTACTTCTTAATTCTACCCAATTATTAGCTCTTGTTATTGATGTTTTAATTTTTTCGTTTACGACTGAAGTAAATACTATGGTTTTGATATTCTCTTTTGCAACATTTTCACAATGTTTTACAGAATCATCTATCATAATATCTATATTGTTATCTTTACAAATTTTAGCTTTATCATAAGAGTTAAATATTATTTGTGTATATGGTATATTGTTTTCTTTTAAAAGGTCTATTGTTAGTTGTTCTATTCCATCAAAAAATTTCCCATTTGTTCTTGCAGTTATTAAATATATTTCATTTCCATCATTTACTAATTCTCTTATTGTTTCACTTGCATTTTCTTTTAGCTTTGCATCCTTAAATATATTAAGACTGTTTTCTTTATAAAATCTTTTTATATTTTCAGTTGGCATTTCGCCTCTCATTACCGCTTCAATATGTTCATATATATCCTCGTTGTTTTCATACATTTCTATATATTTTCTTATTGACGCTGATGTATCTGTTATTACATCATCTATATCTATTCCTATTCTCATTTTATTTATCCTTTCATTTTTATATGTTAATTATATCATTACTATGTTTGTTTTTCAAGTATAATCTTGATTTTAAATAGGTTATATGATACAATTATGTTAACGTCAGTAGTTTGCTGGCTTGGCAAAATAAATTTTGCCTATATGTACGCATTCCATACTTTGGAACATAATATATATGAATTTCTATAAATAAACTCTTGGAACTCTTTTACTAATTGAACAAGTAACTTCATATGGAATCGTTTGTAAATGATTTGCAATTTGTTCTATATGTTCTATATCTTTTATTATCGTTACTTTATCTCCTACTTTTATTGTATCATCAACTTTTACAAATAACATATCCATGCAAATATTTCCAACAATATTATATGATTTATCATTTATATATACATTTCTTCCTGTGTTTTTTCTGATAATTCCATCTGCATATCCAATAGGAACTACTGCAATTTTTTCTATCCCATTTGCCTTATAATTTCCGTGAATAGCCTACTGTTTCATTTTCTACTGTATTAATTTGTATTACTTGGCTATATAGGCTAAACGTTGGAAGAAGCTGTAATTTAGTATTTTCCATAAGTCCATACATGTTTATTCCAAGCCACAACCATTTGTATATGGTAATTTTTCATATAACATTGTTGCATCACTTGCGCAAATATGGACAATAGAAATTTCACTTAAATCAATGTCTTTTGTTATTTCTTCAAATTTTCTAAACTGTTTTTCTGTGTCATCTTTATTTACTGCATTATATATATGTATAAATTCCCTCTAGCTCAATATTACTATTTTTTATTGTTGCATATATTTTATTAAATTCTTCTTTGTTATTAGTTTCAAGTCTATTCATTCCAGTATTTATTTTTATATGTACTTTTATTTTATCATTATTTTGAGTTAATAATTTTTGTAAATATTCTAAATTGCTTATTGTAATAGTAATATTATTTTCTATGCATTTATCTATTCTTTAAATTTACTTCTATATATGTGTTTCTATACATAAAATATACCTTCCTTTTTTATTGTTACCATAGTTTATGAATTTTTTCTTGTTTTGTTGCAACTTTAATATAGCACACTTTTAAAAAATTAGTCAAGATAACTTAATCGCAACTGCAGAGATTACTCTTTTCCCTTCTCTTATTTACCACAAAATGTTAATTTTTCATTGTGCTTTTATTGACATTATCATATTTATATGATACAATGAATTATCTTTGTGTAAAGGAGGGGCTGATTATGGCTAAGCAGCGGGATTACAGAACTACTGTCAAGTTGACCAATGTCATGACTGCGCTATCTGGCGCCAACTACGACTTTGTCTCTGACCTTACATCTGACGAGCTTCGCAAGCTCAAGAACGAGCTCAACAGGGTAACAGCACTGGTCAAAGAGGCAAATAATCGCCGCACCTAAGAGAGGTGCAACTGCCCCACGCAAACATGCTCAAGTGAGCAATTTCCAAAAGGACCTATGCTTTTTCAAGCCAGGGTCCTTTTGGTTTTCTTCCTACTTAGGATACATTTTTAGTTAAGTGCTGAAGAATTGCATTTTATTTGTGGTCGTTATACCGTCTCAGGTCTTTCCAGAAATTGCGGCAAAATCTGAAACCGCATATCCAAATACATAGTGCAATAAAATAATACACCTCTATTTGAGGTGTATTGCTTATTATAAATCTATATCGTCTCCAACTTCGACTTTTTCTCTTACTCGGCTTCTATTATCTAGATATTCATATAAGATTTTAAAAGGTTTAAAATCAATATGATTAGTAAATTCGCTTCCATTACAATTAGTAACGTCTATAAAGTACATATCCTTCATTGTTTCATATCTTTCCTTAGCCATTAATAATTGTTTACTTGATGGAATTGTAGGTACTAATGTTACACAAAATGGTATGTCAATGTCTTCTCCAAGTAGTTCTAAAAAAATCAAGTCTTTTCTATTTTTCACTACTGCTCCTGCTGCTGGCCAATGTGCACTAACTGTGCCTTGGGCTAACTCTCTTTGCTGTGAAGTTAATGTTTCCAAAAATTCACCATATAATTCTAATGACAATTCATTGTGATTTTTTGCTACATTTTCTGCTGATAGAATTGTGCCATCTCCCATTATTCCATAAACTCTTGATAAAATACTCATATATTTCCTTTCTATTCTATAATTACTTGTACATTTCATTATAGCATATATAGGAAAATATTTCAAGTTGTTTTTCCATTTAATTACAATAATTATGTAAAGCGCACTTAAAACTAAATAATTATATAAGTTTTTTATAAATTATCATGCATTAAAACAATTATAGTTAGTATAAATTCATCTGCTTCTTCTTTATTTATAAGCATTGCATTATTTAATAATAAAAGAAAGATGAAAGTGGAAATATTTTACTACAAAGAAGGCAAGGAACAAATCTTTGGTGTGGACTTCTTGTACTTCCTGCTGGCTATGTTGATGAAGGTGAAAATGTATATGAAGCAGCAGTCAAAGAAGCAAAAGAGGCTTAAAAGCCTCTTTTTATATATATTGTTCTAATTCTTTTTTCAATTTATCTAATACTGTAAATCGTATCCCATGTATGCCAAAATTATTGGCTACTTCCACATTACATTTTTTATCATCAATAAATATTGTTTCTTCTGGAATTAGTTTATATTTTTCTAATAATGTTTTATAATTATTTTCATTTGGCTTTGTTGTTCCTATTTCAAAAGAGTAAACTCCACCTTTTATATAGTTAAAAAAATTAAATTGCTTATTATGATTGTGACTTTCTATACTTGAATCAGATAAGATATAAATATTATATCCTCTATCATTTAGTTCCTTTAAATACTTAGCCGTATCTTTTATTTCAAATAGTATATATTTAAAGTCAATGTTGTTAAATATTTCATTTATTTTATTTATATGCTCTAGATATCTTTGTATTAATCTTTGCTTTGTTTCTAAGATACTATATTTTGAAGAATTATATTCATCCCATTCTTCACCATAAAATATTATCTTTGTAAATAATTTAATTTCTTCTTTACTATATCCTATATGTTCTAGGTACCTTTCAGGTTTATATTCAATTAGCACTCCTCCTAAATCAAATACTATGTTTTTTATCATTAAATACCACCCTTAATATATTAATGGAGCTACCAGGGAGAATCGAACTCCCGACCTACGCATTACGAGGGCGTTGCTCTACCAACTGAGCTATGGTAGCACATTATAATTATAATATAATTTAAAAGTAAAAAAGTCAACTGTTTATTATATCTTTTATAACTTCTCCTGCGACAATTAAGCCCATAACACTTGGAACAAATGCTATGCTTCCTAATGTATTATTTTGATCTTCGTCTTGTATTAATTTTACTGGAGTTTCTTTTGAATATACTACCTTGTGCTTTTTGATACCTCTAATCTTTAGTTCTTTTCTTAGAATTCTACATACTGGACATACTGACGTTTCATGTATATCAGAAACTTCAAACATTGTTGGGTCTAGTTTATTTCCAGCACTTGTAGCAGATATAATGTTAATTCCTAAGCTATATGCCTTTTCAATTACTTTTAACTTAGATGACATTGTATCAATAGCATCAACAGCATATGTAAAGCTTTCATCTAATAGATTTTCTTCTCCACCTTTAATATCATCAGGTTCATAAATTTCTACTTTTGCTTGTGGGTTAATATCTAATATTCTTTCCTTCATAACATCTACTTTTCTTTTTCCAAGGGTAGAATGTAATGCCATTATTTGTCTGTTAATATTTGTTATATCTACATTATCAACATCAATTAACACTAAATGCCCTACTCCTGCTCTAGCTAAAGCTTCAACTGTATATGAGCCAACTCCTCCAATTCCATATACTACCACTTTAGATTTTTTTATTTTTTCAACTCCTGCTTTTCCAATTAGTAACTCTGTTCTTGAAAATTGATTTTTCATTATTACTCACTTTCACTATATTTCTTTTCATTTATTAACAATAATTTTTCTTATAAATCCTAGATGATAATTGTATTGTACTTCGCTTATCATCATTTTACTTTATAATCTTTCCCCCACCTAAAACAATATCATCAATATAAAATACTGCTGATTGTCCTGGGGTTATGCGTGCTTGTGGTTCTTCAAAAGTTATTTTTATAATATAATCCTTTTCGTTCGAAGTATCATGTAAATTATTTCTTTCAATTACTTCTCTCTCTAATTTACTAATATTTATTTTTTCAATTACTGCCTTTGCTTCTCTGCTTGAATATCTTGTTTTTACATTTACTTTAATTGGGCTATCAATATCATCAACTAATAATAAATTTACATCTTTTACAAATACTTCGTTTTTGTAAATCTCACTTTCTTCTCCAACAATTACTTCGTTTCTTTCTTTATTAAATCCAATAACAAATAAAGGAACTTTATATGATATTCCTAAACCTTTTCTTTGTCCTACCGTATAATTATAAAGTCCATTATGCTTTCCTAACACTTCTCCATTAGTATTTATAATATTTCCAATCTTTGGCTTTAGGCTGGAATTTTGTTCTAAAAACTTTTTATAATTTCCATCTGGAATAAAACATATATCTTCACTATCTGGCTTGTTTGCAACTTTTAAATTATGCTCTTTTGCAATATTTCTAATTTCATCTTTACTTTCAAATTGCCCAAGTGGAAATATAATTTTGGGAAGTAATTCTTTTGGAATGCTATATAGTACATAGCTTTGGTCTTTTGATATATTGTTTGCTTTTTTTAAAACATGTCTTCCATATTTATCACTATACTCTATTTTTGCATAATGTCCTGTGGCTATATAATCAATTCCAAGTGCTTTTGCTTTATTATACATTGCTCCAAATTTTAAATATTTGTTGCATTCTATACATGGATTTGGAGTATTGCATTTACTATATTCTTCAATGAAATCATTTATAACATTTTCCTTGAATTCATTTCTATAATCAATTATACAATGTTCTATTCCTATGTTTCTACAAACATTTTTTGCATCTAAGTCTGAATTTAAATTACAGCAACCACCTTCAAATAATTGCATTGTAACACCATATACTTCATACCCTTCTTCCTTTAATAAAATAGCTGAAACAGAGCTATCTACGCCTCCACTCATTCCTAATAATACTTTTTCCATTTATATTCCTCTCGCCTTATTCAAATTAGCAAATATACTACTATATTTTAATTTCCTCTCCTAGCACACTTAATACATTTTTCCTTATTAATATCATATCCGCATTCTAAACTATAAAGTCCGAGTGTTTTATGCGTGTATATCGCAAGTTTGTTAATACTATCATCACTTAAAATTGTTTTTATATTTTTTGCTTCTTCTTCTACATTTTCTTTTTTTGCTCCAATAATATCAGTTAAAAATAATTTTACAATATCATATGCCTCAATTATCTTTATTGCTTCTTTTTCGCCTTGTTCTGTTAGTTCAATCTGTTTATATGGTTCATAGTTAATTAGTCCTGCATCTTTTAAAGACTTAATCCCACTATTAACGCTTGCTTTTGTAATGTTAAGTTTATTTGCAATTTCTGTTACTTTTATTTCATTTTCAGTGTTTTTTAATATATAAATTATTTTCAAATATTCTTCTTGACTATTTGTAAGTTTCATAAATTTTCCTCTTTTATTTTTATTAGTAATAACCAATCATTCTGTTTTGTTCTAATATATCTACGTTATTGTACTATAACACTATAATTATAAGTTTTTTTCGAGTTTTTGTCAATTATTTACATAAATAAAATTGTATAATGACTTGTTCTAACAAAATTTTACAAAAAGCTTGCGTTCGCTTACAATTTATGGTATAATAAATAATGGCTTTGCGTTTATTCGCAATTCCGCAGTAAACTAGCTCATTTTTTTGAGTTAGTAAAAAAACACACATACATCAAGGAGGAACACGTATCATGAAACTGTTCAAAAAGAGTACTGTCCCTGAGGAGAAAAAGCTTTTCTTGAAAAACATTCGGAATGATCCTAAGAAACCTTTGGGGGTCATTTTGACCTCTCTCCTCGTCATCCTGCCGTTTTGCATCTGCCTGCTTGGCGCCTTTCTCTTTTCCTTAAACTACATCCGCAATGACGCGTACAAGTACAACGACGACACCTATGAAACTATCGAAGAGGTGCTCTGCGGTGTAAAGGTCTCTCAGTCTGACGGCACAGTGAAACTGGAATCCAAGAAAATCACTCTGTCCGATGGTTCGGTGAAAGAAATTATGCCATGCCTTGTTAAAGGTGAAGGACTTGACGACAGGGAGCTTCGGCAATACTTGGACGAATACGGTGGCACGTACGAAACCAGCTATGAGAACGGACAAACCCAAGTCATATGTTCCATCAAAGACGGCTACTTTGATGCCGTGGTTACTGTATGGCTCGACGAAAATGATGATATTACTCAAATATCCCGCAATTACAATTCTCTTGGAGCCTACACAGAAGACCTCATCAGGCAAGTCTGCCTTGCAACTCTTGGCACTGCCTTAGCTGTATTCTTTGTGGTGGAAGGTCTGATTTTCGGCGGTCTTGCTGCGTATGGTAAGTTGTACAACTGGCAAGATAAAAGAAAAAAGAAAAAGGAGTCTACTCCCCATTCCAAGGAAGAAGTAAATCCCGCATCTTATCTGGGAACAGCTGCTGCTGAGTAAAAGCAAATTACACAAAGTCCCTTAGCATTCATACAATTTTGCATATTTAAAGCAGTTTATCAGAACACGAATTTCTATTCATAATGTATGACAAAAGAGCCCTGGCATATGCCAGGGCTCTTTTGGTTTTGCTTATTTCAGATAGTTACCTACTTAGGTTTTCAATCTTTAGGGTTAATAGTAACAAAAATAATGTCCGCTTGGTGAATGTTCATACACACCGCTTCCTTGCGTAAACAGTGCTTGATAAACAACATTTTCTGGCAAACCTGTATCTACTCTTCCGCGTAAGAAATTTTCCATATCAATACAAGTCTGCTCATTTGGTGGATTATTAATCGAACCTGATGTAACTGGTGAATATTGCCCAGGTGCATATACCACATCTCTTATGGTATAGTACTTAAATGCTGGGTGCTTAACTCTAAGTTCCATTATCCGTGCAACTTTGCACCTCTCCATACTTTTCATTTCTTCAATCTCTTCTTGAGTATAGAGGTGTTCCACGGAACTATAATTAAGATACCCTGCTTCTGCGTTTACAATGTGACACAATAGGTCATAATACTCTTCAAAGAAATTATCTGCTATCTTTTTTGCAGATATGTACATGTCTTCAACTTCTTCTCTTTCAAGAATATATATATATCCCTTTGCTCACATATTCTAATATATACTTGTCCAATGATTTCATCCAGAAATTTTTGTACACGCACTCTGTGTCCTACTGAAAAACTTGGAATGTTATCAACCATACCTAAATATTCCTTGTACTTTTGCTCTATTTCTGCAATTTGCTTTTGAATCTCATCACTTCTTTCTACATATTCGTGGTATTTTTCTTCCAATGTGTTGAAATCCCGATTTGCTTCACTGCATACTAACGCTGATTGTACAACTTCGTACATTTCTTGCAGTTCTGCTTTTTCAAGCTTATTTTCTTCCAGATATGATACTACATCCTCCATTTCTTGTTGTAAATTATTTAGGTCCTCGTCCGTTGGTACTCTTGGCTCTATCGCATTGTAAATAATAGAAATAATTCCTTCTAATGAATTTTTGCCTGAATTAACTGTATAGAATGTCATTATTCCCATAATTATTGCGAGTATCACACAAATGCACCATTTTTGCTTTACATTCATTTTTGCATTTTCTCCCCTTTGTGCTTTTTCTAAACGGGCGTACTATCTATTATACATTATTTTTCTACTCATTGCAAGTCTTTTTTTTAGTAATTTCCAAAGGATATAATTTTTTGCTGAACAATATACACTTATTTGTATATTTTATTCAATATCATTATTACTTTTATGTTGACAGTTTTAAAACTCCTTAGTATAATATAATTGTTATGAACGAAAAATATTTATATAAATTAGAATTTAATATTATAGTAGAAAAAATTAAAAATGGTTGCAATACCTTTATTGGTAAAACTATTGCAAATAAACTTGAGCCTTCACAAAATAGTGAAAAGGTTTTTAATATGTTGTCTGAAACCAATGAAGCCTGTGAATTAATTCATCTTTTGGGTGGCTTTCCTATTGGTTTTATAGATGATTTAAGTTTGCCATTAAAAAAGCTTGAAAGTTCTATCCCTTTAAATGCAAAGTTTTTATTAAATATAGCAAATGTTTTAAAAAATTCAAGGGAACTTTTAGAATATTATAAAGAGGGAAAAAATTTAAAAAATTCTCTCACTGATAATGATAATTCTACTGAGGCATGTAATAATACTGCTAATAGTACTTCCGATGAATTTAGCTTTTTAATTAGATATTTTGATAAACTATACACTAATAAAAATATAGAAGACAAAATATTTTTTAGTATTATATCTGAAAATGAAATTGCTGATAATGCTTCTTCTAAACTTGCAGATATTAGACGTAATAAGAAGAATTTAGAAGCACAAATTAAAGCCAAACTTAATTCAATTATCCATTCTGCTTCATATTCAAAATATTTAATGGATAGTGTTGTTACTATTCGTAATGACAGATATGTTATTCCTGTTAAAGATGAATATAAGAGCTTTGTGAAGGGATTTATTCATGATGTATCAAGTAGTGGCTCAACTGTATATATTGAGCCTATTGCTATTTTTGAAATGAATAATACTATTAATAATTTGACAATAGATGAAAATAGAGAAATTGATATAATACTTGAAAAGCTATCAAGTATGCTATATCCCATTTTTAATAATATAAAAGAAACTATTAATTCAATTGGTATGATAGATTTTATTGTTAGTAAAGCAAAGTATTCTATTGATAACGATTGTGTTATGCCTAATATTAATAACTTTATAGATTTAAAAAATGCTAGGCATCCACTAGTTTCGAAAGATATTGTAGTTCCTACCTCAATTTACTTAGGCGCCAATGATAAAAGTGATAAAAAATATTTTAGGACTTTAGTTATTACAGGGCCAAATACTGGTGGTAAAACTGTAACATTGAAAACCGTTGGTCTTCTTTGTGCTATGGCTCAGGCAGGGTTACATATTCCAGTCTCATCAGGAAGTACAATAAAAGTTTTTGATAATATTTTTGCTGATATCGGTGATGAGCAAAGTATTGCAGAATCATTAAGTACTTTCTCATCTCATATTACAAATATAGTTCAAATACTTAAAACTTTTACTGAAAACAGCTTGATTCTAGTTGATGAGTTAGGTTCTGGAACGGACCCTATTGAAGGTTCAAGTCTTGCTATTAGTTTGATTGAAACTTTCCATAAAAAAGGAGCCTTTACAATTGCAACTACTCATTATCATGAAATGAAAACTTACTGTATTTCTCATGAAGGTTTTGAAAATGCAAGTTGTGAGTTTGATATAAAAAATATGAAGCCTACATATCATTTATTAATTGGTATTCCTGGTAAAAGTAATGCTTTTGCTATTTGCAAACGAATAGGAATTAGTGATGATATTATAAATAGAGCATCTTCTCTAATTAGCAAACCTGACACTGATATAGAAACTTTATTAAAACATATATATGATACTAAAAAGAATATTGAAGATAAACAAGTTGAAATTGATAAGAATTTAAATCAAATTGAAACTTTAAGGAAATCTTTAGAAAGTGAACATTCTAATAAGTTAGCACATGAACAGGAAAAAATTGAAAAAGCTAAGGCTGAAGCTAGAGAAATTCTTATAAATGCTAAAGAGGAGGCTAATTCAATAATAAGTGAGCTAACACACACTAAGGATATTAAAAAGGCAAATAATTTACGTAATCAATTAAATAATTCTATTAAAGATAGTGATGTGGGAAGCGGACTTGACTTAAGTGTTCTTCTTAAATTGAATAACAAAGATGCTAATAAACTAGATGTATCAAAATCTAAGAAAAGTAAGTCTTCTGCTTATATACAAAATAGAAAAGCAATGTCTGTTTCAACTGAAATTAATTTACTTGGAGAAACTGTAGATATTGCAGTTGATATATTAGAAAAGTATTTGGATAACTGCAAAATGGCTGGACTTCATAAAGTTAGGGTTGTTCATGGAAAAGGAACTGGCAAACTTAGAGAAGGTATTCATAAATATTTAAAGGGTTCAAAATATGTAAAGGAGTTTTATATTGCTCCCTATGGTGAAGGTGATTATGGAGTTACAATAGTTGAATTAAAATAATGATTTATTTTACCTCGCAAAAATTAAATTATATATCACAAAAACGAAGTTACATTCTCATAACTTCGTTTTTATTGTTTAATTATGTTTTCAATTTTACCTATTGTTGCCTAAACATCTGCAAATTCTTTTTTGACATCTACATATCCTGCATGCTCTCGTATTTGGCAAATCGTCATCATCATCGTCGTCATTATCACTGCCATTATCATTGTTGTTATCACCTCTATTATCAAAAAATGTATCAACTAAGCTTGTTATGAGCGCTATGGCTAATGCTAATAGTCCATATATTATGGCTACTATTATTGCTGTTGATGAGCCTGCAAATGCTACAAACGCTATAATCAAAGCTATAGCAAATATTATGGCTGAAACAAGTACAGGATTGTTTAGTATTTTTTCTAGAGCAATCGAAAATATAATTACAGAAAGTGGAAGTACAAAAAATAGTAATAATAAAGTATTCATTTTTTTTCTCCTCCTGCAATATATTATGACTACATTAATAATTGTGTTACTCATAATATACATTCATCAAACAAAGTCCATTTGCAGGTAGAGTTTTTCCCGCATATTCTCTATCTTTCTTTTCTAATACTTCCCTCATATAAAATGGTTCTCTTTTTCCTTGTCCTATATCAACAAGTGTTCCAGCAATTATTCGAACCATATTATATAAAAATCCGTTTCCAGTAAGCTCAATAATTACAAGCTCTTTTTCTCTATAAACATTAGCATCATATATAATTCTAACACTGCTTTTGCTACTAGTTCCACTCGCTTTAAATGATTTAAAATCATGCTCTCCAATCAAGTATTTTATAGCTTCATTCATTTTGTTTTCATCTAATTTTATAGGAAAATGATATTGAATATATCTATAAATTGCTGTTCCATGTTCTGTATTATTTATAATATATCTATACGTCTTTTTCTTGCAAGTATATCTGCTATGAAATCTTTCATCAACCTCTTCTGCTTTCTTTATTCTTATTGATTTTTTTAAAACTGTATTTAATGCATATGGTATTTTATCAATTGGAATACTACATTCTGTTTTGAAATTTGCAACTTGTCCTAATGCTGAAACTCCAGCATCAGTTCTGCCAGAACCAATAAGTTCAACATTTTCGCCAGTTATACTTTCAATAGCTCTTTCTATTTCTCCTTGAATATTAAGTTTGTCATTTTGCTTTTGCCAGCCTTTAAAATCTCTTCCATCATATTCAATCGTAAGTTTTACATTTCGCATTATTTGTTCTCCAATTATTAGTCTTCTTTTATATCGTTATTCTCTTTATATTTTTCAAATCTTTTCTTGAATTTTGTTATCTTATTTTCTCTCTCTTCTGCCCCAAACCTAGACGTTACTAAATATTTTATTAATATACGCTTTAGAGCATCTTCCTTAACATCCGCAATTAGAGTTCCATCTTTTGCAATAGATATTTTCCCCGTTTCTTCTGATACAACAACTACAATAGCATCTGATTCTTTTGAAATTCCCATGGCAGCTCTGTGTCTAGTCCCCAGTTCTTTTGCTATATCTTTGTCATCTGATAAAGGTAAAATACATGCTGCAGAAGCGACTTTATTATTAGCTATTATAACTGCTCCATCGTGAAGTGGTGTATTTTCTACAAATATATTTACTATTAATTGAGGAGAAATTATTGCATCCATTTCTACCCCAGACTCTATAATGTCCTGAAGCTTTATTTCTCTTTCAAATACAATTAATGCACCTGTTTTTTCCTTTGCTAATTCTTGAATTGCTATTAGAATTTTATATATATCCTCTTTTGTTTTGTCAATTATACTTTTTTCAATTCCTAAAAGTTTAGTAAATGTACTTGAACCTAATTGCTCTAGTGCTCTTCTAAGTTCTGGTTGAAATATAACAATTATTGCAATTACACCATATGTCATAATTGAAGTTAAAATAAAATTAAGTATTCTAAATTTAAATATTCCACTTAATAGTGTAATTACAATTAATAAAACTATTCCTTTTAATAACTGTAACACTCTTGATTTTTTTGCTATTTTCACAAAACTATATACTAATATTAAAACAGCTATTATATCAAGTATTAACATAATAATTGATAATGGATTTGCTTTTAAATCATTTAAATATTGTGTAATATCTATTTGCATTTTTTTGTTCAAATCTTCAAACATATTTTCCTCCGTTTATTTTGAAAATTTCTGTTCATATGCTACTACTGCATTTTGTATATTATAATTATCCAATTAGCATAAATATTAATGATGCAGTTGCTGCAAAACACATAATTAATGCCAATATTAAAGCAATTATTCTAGTTAATCCGCTTCTTGTGCTATGATATTTTTTGTTCTTTTTTTCTTTTTTATCTTCTTCCATTTGATTTTCCTTTCTTAATTGTTATTGTTTAGGCAAGCTTTATGTATAGTTAAATCACTTGCCTAAACTAATTATTTTAATATATTACGAAGTTTACACTTCCTACCCAGTAATAATTTCTATCCCACCAGTCATAATACCAGTCATAAGTTGTATGATGCCCAAATATTTTATATCTATATGAATTTGTATAATAATTTTGATAACTATTTGCGTTCTCATCATATGCTCTTCTTAATTTTGCTCTATTATAATTGCCATATGTATTATTTTCTTGTGAGTTTATTATAAGTGTGAAAGCATCTCTACAACCTACAAACATACCTTCTAAATTGTATATTGAAACAGAAGTCGTATTTAATGCGCTTAAATTAACAGTACGTATATTTCTACAAGAATAGAACATATTTCTCATATTTGTAACATTTATTGTATCATCTCCTGATAAATTAGCAGTTCTTAGTTGGTAACAATTATAGAACATATCGTTCATGTATCTAACATTACTTGTATTACTTCCTGATAAGTCGACTGTTGTAAGAGCTCTACATTCTTTAAACATATTAGACATATCTTGTAAATTAGGACATTTCCATCCTGACATATCTACTGTTGTTAATCTATCTCTTGTA
>CAQYCU010000020.1:0-9217 GCA_948919095.1 uncultured Clostridia bacterium
CATCTCTTGATAAACGGCAGTACAAAGCAGTTATTTTTTCGTTATTTGACTGTCCAATAACAACTCCTTTCTTTTAGACAGCCGAATAAGATATAAAGTGTTATAAAGTTTTAATTTGTAGTGTTCACATAATACCATATTCGTTTTAATACTTCAAGTGATTCTTAAAGTTTTTTTGTAAGTCTAAAAAATTTATTTAAAATACTTTCTTCAACATTTTCATCAAAGTGAGTATTTACCCTGTATATAGTGCCATTTATTTCTTTTTCAAAGTTCAATTTTTGCTCATTACAATAGTTATCTCTAAAATATTGCAATCTTTCTTTTTTAGTCATTTTACTTAACTTTTCGTAATATTCTTTTTTTAAGTTTTCTACATACTCGTATTCTTCATTAGTTAGTTCAATCCTATATATTTTTTCACTATCTTGCATCTCTATCAGCCCTCCTTTTTTTGTATTCAGGAGAGTTTTTTAATTTCTGTTTTTCTAGTCTAGCTTGTTCTTTAGCTTTTCTTTCAGCTTGTATCTTTTCTTGCTCAAGTCTTTGTCTTTCTAATTCATCTTGTTTTTCTTTATCAAATAGACTTTTAAAGAAATTTGTAACTTTTTGTGGTGCAAGTTTTATAGCATGGAAATAATCCTTTGTTTTCTCTACGATATCATCATATAGAGATTTCCACTTATCTACTGCATTTCTCAAATTATCAATTCTACTATTAAGCTCATATATTTCTTTATCTGCTACAATTCCTTTTTTAGCATATTGTGTTAAACTTTCATAATCTTCTTGCTCTAACTCAATCTTTTTAGAAAATCTCTTTTGTTTTCCTAAAGAAGAAATATCTTCAATTTGCTTGTTATACTTCATATACTCATTATAGGAATTTTCCTTTGCTTCAACCTTATTTGTAATATTTGCTAGCCTTTCAGTATCCTTCTTAATTTTGAATTGCAAATCATCTAAATGTTCTCGATTACTGCCTTTTACACCACGAATAAAATCTTTATAGCCACTATCAGACATATACTTAAAAAATCTATCTTGTAATAGACTGTATGATTTTGTTAAAACTGCTTTTCCTTTTTTATTATATAAAGGATTTCCTTGCGAGTCAGTTGCTTTGTCTGATTTCCATTTATTACTATGGCTTACTTGATTAATTACTTCTTTTGTAGTTCCTACCAAAGATTTATCTTTACATTTCTTAGTCCATTTTACTTCTTTTCTTACAACAGGGAGTGCTACAACATGCAAGTGATAATGATATATAGGTTTTCCGTATTCTTCTGTTAAAGCGGTATTTAATTCATCAGCATGCATAACGGCTGATATAATATTGTCAGTTCCCATTTCTTCTTCAGCAAAGTGAAAAGCTCTTTCGTAAAATTCTTTTGCAAATTCATAACCACCATGCTTTTCAAAATAGTCAGAGTTAATATCAAATATGAGTTCATCAAATAAAGTTGCATTTTTTTGCAAACCTCTTAATGATACTTCTCCGCTATCAAGTTTTTCTTTTAACTTTTCATTGTAGGTAGTTTCACATCTTTTGTAATGAATATTATTAGGTGTTTGAGTCAAATCAACATTCATATTAGAATATGATTTATTTTTTCTTTCGTTGTGTCTTTCAGCTTTAGTTATACTTGTTTTAGTATAAGTTTCTACTCTAGCTACTGAATAGTTTGTTCTCTTGTCCATATTACAACCTTTCTTGCAGGTAGCTGTTACATAACTTTCTAACGAAAGTATGTAACCCACTATGACACTTTCAAAACTTCGTTTTGCAAAGATGTCAGTGGGCTCCTTGCGGAGAGCTCATAAATTATCTAATCTAGCGATAGATAATTTATGTTTGGCTTCGCCAAATCAAAATAATATTTTTCATTTCCATTCAAATATTATTTTGACTACTGAAAAATTTTTGTGCTACCTAGCATAAAATTTTTTCAGTATCTTTTCGCTATGCTTCGTAAGAATATAGAGCAATACATATATAGTCTTTTTAGCATAACAAAAAGACCTATTTGGAATGACAAATAAAATCAGTAACAATAAATTTTGTACTAATTATATTTGCACATATCCAAACGGTCCTTACCTATTACTAGACAATTTTACTATCATTTTACTTATAAACTAGCAACTATACACTATATACTGTATCGGAACAAGTTAAACCTAGACTGGAAACCCAAACAACTATGGATTATGCTAAGTAACTTTTATGTGTGTCATTATTTAATTTTTCAGTCACCATATTAAATGGTACACATAATATATCATCATTTTAGGCAAAAGTCAACAAAAATTTGTTTATTTTATTGAAAAAATGGAAGAAAATTGATATAATTTGGGCATAATAATAAATTTATAAAGGAAAGTGATACCTAAATGGATAATAATAAATTAGAAACAATTTCAAATCTTTTTGAAGGAAAAGAAATAAGAAGCATCTGGGATTCGGAGAAGGAGGATTATTATTTTAGTGTGATTGATGTTGTAAAGGCATTAACTGAAAGTAAAAATCCTAGAAAATATTGGTCTGTATTAAAAATACGTTTAAAAAAAGAAGGCTCTGAGTTGACTACAAATTGTAGTCAACTGAAATTGAAATCAGGAGATGGAAAATATTATAATCAAGATGTATTAGATACAAAAGGCATTTTAAGACTTATTGAATCTATACCAAGTCAAAAAGCAGAACCTTTTAAACTATGGCTAGCTAATTTAGGAAGTGAAAGAATAGACGAAGTATTTAACCCAGAAATAGCAGTTAATAGAGCTGTTGAATATTACAGAAGTAAAGGATATAGTGATGAATGGATAAAAGCGAGATTAACAGGAATTGTAGATAGATTTAAACTTACAGATATTTGGAAAGAAGGAGGAATTTCAAAACCTATTGAATATGCTCTTTTGACTAATGAAATATATAAAGAATGGTCTGGTATGAAAGCTAGCGAATATAAAGAATTCAAAGGAATAAGAAAAGAATCATTAAGGGATAATATGACAGACATAGAAATTGCACTAACAAATGTTGGAGAGATAGCTACAAGAGATATTGCAAAAGAAGAACATCCAAAAGGGCTAAAAGAAAATTTAAGTGTTGCTAAAAGAGGTGGTGGAGTAGCAAAAGGAGCAAGGGATTTATATGAAAAGGAGACAAAAAAATCAGCAATTTCTGATAAAAATAGTTTGAATTATAAATACATAGATGATAATAAGTTAACTAAAAAAAATCAAGTAAGTGAAAAAAACACAAAGAAATTGAAAGAAAATAATAATATGGAGGAAAAAAGTGGAATTAAAAGAAACAATAAAAAATAGAAGAAGTATTCGTAAATTTAAAAATACTGAAATATCTAAAGAAATAATTGAAGACTTAATTGATTGTGCAAGGCTAGCACCATCTGCAAAAAATAGACAACCTTGGAAATTTGTAATAGTAACTGATACTATAAAAAATCAAATTGCAGATATTATGTTGGAAAAGGAAAATAGTTCAAAGATTAGTCTAGAAAGACAAATATATAATGCTAACAGTAGTGTTAAAGCAACTGCAAATGTAATGAAAGAAGCACCAATACTTATATTAGTTCTTAAAGAATATGAAGATAATTGGATTATCGGAGATTCACTTTCAATAGGTGGAGCAATAGAACATATTTGCTTAAGAGCAACCGATTTAGGATTAGGTTCACTTTGGATAAGAGATATTGTTTACACACAGAAAGAAATAGCTAAATTAATTAATTATGAAAATATGGAAGTAGTTTCAGCAATTTCTATAGGTTATCCAGATGAAAGTCCTAAACAAAGACCTAGGAAAAAATTAAATGAAGTATTGGAGTGGTATTAATATGGAGAAAGAAAAAATATTAAAATTTTATAAGCAAACAAGTAAATTTACAGATTTGGGCTATTATAAGGACTTTGCAAAAAACTTGCCAGATGATATTGAACAATTGTGTATATTACAAAGAATACAAATAATACATCCAGTTGCGTTTAGAGATAAAGAAATTAGAAATAAAAAAGACTGCTTTTGGGGAGATATGACTAAAGTTCCGATTACTAGATTAGAATATGAAGATGACATTTTTCCAACAGCACAAAGTGTAATAGCTGAATTATTAAGAAAAAATCCTAACTATACTACAAAAAGAGAAGCAAAAGACAAAGTTCATGTTACATGTAGAAGTCAAGCTATATTATTAGCTAGTATATTGAAAGCTAAAGGAATACCAGCTAGAGCTAGGAGCGGATTTGCTGAATATATACATTATGATGGGATATGTTATGACCATTGGATTACAGAGTACTTTGATGAAAAAGAGAATAGATGGAGATTAGTAGATGCAGATGAGCATTGTCCAGACCATGAAATGGGATTTGACTTGAATGATATTCCATATGATAAATTTTTATTTGGTGCGAATGCTTATTTAGGTGTAAGACAGAATAAGTATAAACCTGAAACTATTTTATATTCCTCTGATCCACCAACTCTAGGACTAAAAGCTTCAATAAGAGGATTATTTTACGATTTCCATTCACTAATGAATGATGAAATTATATTCTTACATATGCCTAAATATATACAAGATAAGAATTTTGAATTATCTGAAAAAGAATATAAAGAATTAGATAATTTAGCGAACTTAATGCTAAATCCTAATGAAAATTTTAGCAAATTACAAGAAATTTGGAACAATACTTCTAAATTTAGAATTATGTCAGGAGCATTAAATTAGTTTGAAAAATGATAAAGTACAGATTTGATTGGAAGAAAATGATTGAATCTGATTATGTAGCTGAATTAATAAAGATATATGAAGCAATTGATAATAAAAGGAGATAATAATGTTTAATATTTATTACATAAATTATGCTAAAGCCTATGAAATAGCTATGTTACAAAATAATAAAATAAGAACTACCCAAACAAAAGAAAGTAAAACAGATTTGCAACTAGAAGGAGAAGGAAATATTAGTACAAAAGATTTGAAAAAGATACCAATTATAGGAAATGCAATTCCTGATTTTTCATTTGATGCTAGTGCTGAAGGAAATAAATCATGGAAAGTTATTGATACTGTTAATGTTGTTAGTACTAAATCTGTAATTTTAAAAGAAATATATAATGTTGCAAAAAACAATGTAAATTTAGATAAATGTCAAATAGGGCAACTAATTAAACTTAATGATATTACATTAACTACTATGAATGAAAGTGATATTTTGGCTGTAAAAGCTATAAAAAGTGGGATTTTTAATAAAGTAGCAATAGAAGGATTAGGAGATGTTAATATCACTTCTTTATTTGAAGTTTTACTTAAGGACTGCTCATATATTTTTAGCGGAGAAAATGTCAATAAAAATCAGGATATATTAATTAAGATACCTATGCAAACAGAAAATGAATTAGAAAGTCAATATAGCATATCAGATTTGGAAATTGGAAAAATTTCAGTAATTGGTATATATAAAGGGAAATATAAATATTGTGAAATATATGAAAAATTAAGTAAATTATCTTTATATACTAAAGAAGAAAATAATACGAAAGCAGAAGGAAATATTGAATATGAAACAGATGAAAATGATGTAGAAGAAACTATTATTAATAAAGAGTATCATTATATTGATATTATTGCTATTGTTCAGGATATAAATTTAAAATAAGGGTGGAAGGAATGTCAGAATATATTGTTTATGAATATGATAAAAAGAATAGAAATAAAATCAAGCAAAAGTTAAAAGAAAGACATATAAAAATTATGAATTTATTAACTACAAAAGAAAATTACCAATTTGAAGAAAGAAAAGAATATTATTTAGATGCTTCAAGCTTATTTAACTATGATAAGATTGACGTTTCTATTGCTATACTTGAAAAATTTTTTGAAATTTTAGAAGATAAACCCATTGAAAATATTAAATTCATGATAGAAAAAGAATATTCACGTACATTAAAAGATAATTTATATTACTTTATTGAAAAAATATGTTCATTGGAACAAAAGTTAGATATCAAAACTGAAACAAACAAATCAATTGTAAAAATAGATGAAAAGGAATTTGAAGATTTAAAAGGAGAAATAAACAATAAAATATATGGAAATGAAAGTTTTAAGAAAAGGCTAATTGAGGAAATTGAAAACTTTAGAATATTTAATAAGATTAATATGCAGGCAATTTTATCAGTTTTTGTTTTTGGAAAGCCAGGGATTGGAAAAACAGAAACTGCAAGAGTGATACATAATAAACTATATGGACAAGAAGATATTATCAAACTTAATTTTGAGAACTATTCAGGAGAAAATGCTTTAAGTAGTTTAATTGGTAGTCCAAGAGGATATATCGGTAGCGAACATGGAGAACTTTCTGAAAAAATAGCTAAAAGTCAATCAAAAATTATAATTGTAGATGAATTTGAGAAAGCGAGTAAGCCAGTCTTTAATTTTTTCTTACAGTTATTAGAAGAGGGTAAATTTACTGATTCGTTAGGAAGAGAGTATAATTTAAACGGATATGTAATATATTTCACTTCGAATATTGAAGTAAACAAACTGCATGAGAAGATTTCGCCTGAATTATGTTCACGTTTTAATTTAATATATAAAATGACAGATATTTCTATAGGTAATAAAAAACGTTATGTATCTGATAGAATAGATTGTATAAATAGCTTATTAAAAAATAAGAATATAGTGATTGAAGATAAAAAGATTAAAGAGTTAAAAGATTTAGATGTATCTCAATTTGAAGATTTAAGAAAAATCAATAATACAATTAGAAAATTAATAGGAAAAGAAGTTTATGATAAATTTCATCCTAAATATTGAAAATTTGGAGTAGCCAATACTACTCCATCTAATGTTAAATATAAATCAGTTCTTCAAATATAATTTCTTCTACCGAATGTTTATAATTATTCATAAGACCAGTCCATTTTAAAGGATCAATATTCTTCAAATCTTCGTCAATAGGATTTTTTTCTAACATTTGTGCCATAAGTATTTCAAATTTTTCTTTAGCCTGTTTATCAGTTTCTACGATATGTTTTCTTAAAGCCATGTTCATAAACATTATTATATACTCAGCTTTTTTATGATTTTTTAAATATTCTAATCTTAAATAACCATACTTTCCAATAATATAATCATTTTCGTAATTCTCCTTTTCCAAATATAAATCAGGAACAAAATAATTTCCTTCTTTATGATAAGTTATCTCTACCATAACTAAAACCCTCCATAAATTAATTTTCGCTACAAATTTGACTAAATAATTTATATCTTTAAATGGCTATCTAACACAATAAAATTTTGGAAGAAATCTATAAGAACAATTTTGTCCTTATTAGAATTCTCCTAATGGAGAAACTGCTGATGATATTGCAAAAAGAAAAGGACTAAAATATAGAGAAGATATTTTAGATAATATGGGAAGCGAAGAACTTGCAGCCAATTTATTTCGTATTACACAAACAGAATCAAGATTAAAAAGAGATAAAGTGGATACTGAAAAGACAGCTTGTGATACTCATAACAAAATTGGAAAAATAGTTAGAAAAGCAATAAAACAAGCAGGGCGGAACTATGCCAGAAGAATTGCTTACGCCTAAAAAGAGTTTAAAACAATTAGAAAAAGAAAATAAAAAAGAGTTATAAAACATTACACCATAAAATTAGTAAAGATGAAATAGGTATTTTTAAGGATTAAACAAAGAAGAAAAATGGTAGAGTTAACAATATATATATAAATGTACAATATATGACCAATAAGTTGAAAAAACAAAGTAAATGCTATATAATTAATTCAAACGACTAAGAAATAATAAAGTAGTTAAGGAGAAAGTTATGGAAAATAATATTTTTAAATATGCACCAAATGAATTAGTACAAGACGCATTTATATGTTGGTTATTAAATTGGATTAATACAAAAAATGATGAAGAAAACATAAAAGAAGTTGCCAAAAGTATATTAGAGAAAATTATTAAAGACTATAAAGGAAAAAAACAAACAATTAATTATAGCAATTTTAAAATTATACCACAGTATCCAATCAAATTAGATAATTATAAAATATATGATGAAAATAGTAAACAAGTATTCAAAAAGAAAAAAGAAATAAAAGAGAAAAATGGAAGAATAGATATATTAGTTGTAGTTGATAAATATGCAATCATTATAGAAGATAAAGTAAACACAAATGAACATGACTTTCAAATTTATCAATATAAAAAAGCACTACAAAACAAAATAAAAGAGCTTGAAGAATTAAATAAAAAACAACAATTAACAGAAGAAGAAAAAGCATTACTTGGCAAAGAAGTAGTAGCTTGCTATTATAAAATATTTGATGAATGCAATATGGAAAAAGAGAAATACAAAGAGGATAAAAAATATATAGATAGCCTAATTAATAGAGGAGAGATTTTAAAAATATTACCAAAAAATAAAATAAAAAATTTATATTATAATCAATACATTGAATATTTAGAAGAAATAGAAAAAGTTTCAAAATCACTAGTAGAAGTAGAAAAAGAAAATATTAGCGTAAATAATACATGGTTAAAATCTAACACAATTATGGATCTTCAATATTTAGGTTTATTAAAACATATACAAAAATGGGTAGAAGATAGAAATGATATATTTCCAAAGCAAACAGTATATTGGGGAAAAGCGAATGAATCTGGGGCAGGAGATACTTGGTGGTGTAACATTGAGACCGAAGTAGAAGTAGAAAAGTCAACAAATTTTAGGGAAAGAGCATTCCTAAAAATAAATGCTTATGAAAACTATATAAAAATAAGATTAATGATAGGAAAAAAAGCATTTGAAGTTAAAGAAAATAAAAATCGAGCAGAAGAGATTAGATTTATTTATGAATTCAATAATAAGAAATATATTGATAATAATGAAAACAGCATAGAAATTAAATATCAGATAAAAAACAAAGCTTATAATGAGGATAAGAAAAAAATTTATAAAAGATTAGAAGATGAGGGGAAAATAGAGCAAATACAAAAAGCAATAGACGATTGTTTGGAAGCAGAAGGCAAAAAACAAAAAGATAGTTATAAAGTAAAAGAAGGAGGAAATAGTGGAAACTATGAAATAACTGTTTTTACAATAATAACAGAATTAAATAAAGACAGTGATAAAGTATTAGAAAAATTACAAAAATTATTACA
>CAQYCU010000020.1:9317-18829 GCA_948919095.1 uncultured Clostridia bacterium
CAGAATTAAATAAAGACAGTGATAAAGTATTAGAAAAATTACAAAAATTATTACAAGCCATAGCACAGAATATAAAAGATATAAAAATAACTGAATTAAAAGAATTATAATAAAATGCAATTTTAGATGTGTGAAAAACATAATTTTCTGGTACCCACTCAATTAAATCATTTTAGAATTATGTAATTTTAGAAAGGAATGAAATTTAGTATGGATTTATATGAGAAAAATGGAAATGTATTATACATATTAAATGTACTAAAAAAATATAGTGATGAAAATCATATAATGAAAGTAGCTGAAATACAAAGAAAAATAAAAGAAATATACAATGTAGAAATTGATCCTAGAACTATAAGAAGAAACATCAACTTATTAAAATACAAGCTAGAATATGATATTAGTACAAGAGAAGAAAACAACAAAGGATACTATATTATAAAAGACCCTGAAACAGAATTTGAGCAAGGAGAAATTAGAGCTATAATAGATACATTCAGTTATGCAAAATATATAACTCCACAAGTTTCCAAAAGTATAATAAAAAAATGTAAGAACCTTCAAAATATATATGAAAACAAAAAGCTAGAAAATTATCACATATATACAAGTGGAATCAAAACAGACAATATGGAAGTAATAAAAAATATTGAAGATATAACAGAAGCTATTTTGAACTTAAATAAAATAGAATTTGAATATTGGAAATATACAATTACAACTAAATTAGAAAAAGTAATTGTAAGTACACCAACAGTTACGCCGTATGCAATAGTATACAATAATCAAGAATTTTATATGATAGGCATAAAAGAAGGACAAAATAAATTTTATAATTACAGATTAGATAGAATAAAAAACATAAAAATTCTTAATGAAAAGAGAACAATACCTAAAACAAATAAAGATATACAAGAATATGTAGAAACAAATGTAGAAATGTTTGGCGGAGAAAAAAAACAAATCAAAGCCGAATGCAAAATGTATTTATTAGATACAGTTATTGAAGAATTTGGAGATAATCTAACAATTAAAAAAATAAATGAAGACAAATTTATACTTACAACTAACAGTAGTGTAAGAGGCTTTAAAGTATGGGCTATGAGAAATATAGATTCAGCAACAGTTATAAGTCCAGCAAATTTAAAAAATGAATTAAAAGAAATTATAGAAAATGCAAATAAACAATACAAATAAACATCATATCAATTAACAACAAAACACACATTGCGTGACCAATGTGATTGATAAAAATCTCTTTCTAACTTATAATAAAATAAGTTAGGAGGAGATTTTATTTTGAAAAAAATTTTACTAGTAAAAAAAGAAAAGGATATTTTATGAAAACAGGTTTTAATGAGTTAGATAAAATAATAGATATAGGTATTCCACAATTAATATTATTAACAGGCATACATCTTATAGAAGAATTTTCAGGAGATATAGCTAATAACATATGTTTCAAACAGCAAGACGATAAAGATTACAATGTACTAGAAATAGTTAGATGCAGAAAAGAATATATAATACAAAGAATGATTATTAATGAAGCAAATGTAAATTATAGAAATTGGTATCACAAAGAAAAATACACAAACGAAGAATTACAAAAAATAGGAAAAGCAGTAATAAATGTAATTAATGCACCTAATAGAATACCGAGAATAATTGAGCAAGATTTAGAATTATATGATTTAAGAAAAGTAGCTAAATTAATAGAAAATTATGCCAATGAATATGCAGATAAGGAAGATATAACAACATTAGTAGTAGTTGATGTCTTTCCATTAAGTTCTCCAGATATATTATATAAAAAGAAAAAAAGAGAAATCTTTAAATTTATCAAAGATTTAAAAATGATAAGTTACAAATTAAAATGTCCAATTCTAGTTTTATACAATATTGAAAATAATAAATGTAATTATTTAACAAAAGAGAATATTGATAACATAAATAAAATTAACAAATATGTAGATAAATTTATAATAACCAATATAGATAAAACTAACACATATAATGTAGATGTTTACAACAAAACGGAAAAAATAGGAGAGTGTAAACTAAAATACGACTGTAATATTAGAAAATTTTATGATTATAAGTAAGGAGAAAGTTTAATATGCAAAATAAAGAAATAATAGTTGGAACAAAATTTACAAGTAAGATGCAATGCTTTAATAATTTTAGAAACTTAATTAAAGAAGAGACATTTTGTTTGCTAAATGAAAACACTCAAAAAGTACTACTAAATAAAATAAATGGAGACTATATTTATGTATATATAGTAGATGAATATGTAGAAGAAGATGGAATAGTAAATATAATTAAAGAAAATGTATGGAGGCGAATAGAAGACCCATTTTTTAATGCTGAATATGTATTTTTATATATAAGAGAAAATGATATATATACATTTTTAGGATTGTACAAACTAAAAAATATAGAGGAAGATTATATAGAATGGAAAAAACAGGCGCAAAACAAATTTATATTAAATAAAATGAATATAAAGAAAAAACTTAAACTTGACAATGAAACAAAAGAACGTACAGATAATAAAAAGGTAAATGATAAAGAATTGGCACTAAAAACATTAAGTGAAGGAAAAGAATATGAAATAAAAAACATAAAGAAAAGTCTAAGAAAGGATAAAGATGTTATTGAAGCGTTTTGGAAAGCTGTTAGAGAGTGTGATTACGGTTACTATTATAATAATTTATGCTTAATAATAAGTATTGATAAATATGGAGATAACATAATTGATGAGTTTTTTGAAAAAGAGAAAAAAAGGCATAATTATAAAATAAAAAATCAATATGAAGAGAATACAGAAATAGTGCAATTTTACAAATCAGAAGGAGAATATAAAAATAGATTAGAAATATTTACCAAAGATTTCAAGCCAACTATTATTTTAATAGGACAAAAAGAAAAGCCGATTAGCATAGAAATTAAAAACAAATATAAAGACAATTTGTTTATAGAGATATATAATATAGATACAAATATAAGTAATACAAAATTAATAACAGACGATATTGACAAAACAATTAACTTATTACGAGTTATGACCTATAATGATACAACTACTACGATTAATACACACATATATTATACGTATTTAAATCTGCACTTGGAAGAATTTGTGAAAAATAAAAATATCGAAATTGAAATTTATAAGGGAACGGTAAAGCAAATAAAAAAGCAAATAGAAGAAATGCCTAGAAATAAATTTCCCAAAATATATATGGTACAAACAGTTTATAATAAAGGAATAGATGAATACACTTTAAATGAAATATATGAAATGTTAGACAATTCAAAAAAGAATAAGTTAATTAAATATTATTCACAACATAAATGTAATATTAAAGATATTGAAATAATTATTGCAAAAACAGATTTGAGATAAAAGGAGAAATAAAATGGATATATATAATTTAATAAATTCAAAGGCAATACAAGAACATTGTAGAAAAATAGGACATAAATTCAATACAGAAGAATTAACTGTACTAATTTACAGAAATAAAAAAATGAGTGTAGAAGACAAGATAAAAGCATATCAAGAACTAATTGAAAAATACGAAGATATGGAAGTAATAGAAAGAATAAATTGTAAACATTATGACAGTGTAAAGGACATGATAAGAGGAGAAATAAAAAGAATAAAAGAATTAATAGATATACTAAAAAGAGATGAACAAGATGTAGTATATTCTTATAATTATTGGTGTGAAAATGTAAATGGAAAAATTATAGAAGGAAAAAATGAATTTAGAGATATTTATAAAGATTTTAAGGAAGTACAAAAATTAATAGAAAAAGAAATAAAAGAAGATACAGAAGATAATATAATAAGTTTTTGTATAACAAAAAGAACACTATCAAAAAAATGTACAATTAGAGCAGAATATATACTAGATGAAAATAGAAAACTAAAAATGGTAAATATAAGTAACTTAAAATCTGAATGGCTAGACATAAGTAATATTTGCCTAAACATTCCTACGCCCTTTAAGAAGCGGAGATTTATTAATTTCTAATTCTATTACACCATTTTCAGAAGGATATGTATTAAGTTATGACAAATTTCCATTTGTATTAAATTATTTATGTAATTGGAGAGAAGATTTTCAAAAATTATTAGATAAAGGAAACCATGACTCCTCTGATATGCAAGGACCTCGGATATATAATAACAGAAAGTGGCGAGTTATGTTTAGATAATGTATTTGACTATGATAGCTGGGAATATTTTCAAGGAGAGTTACAAGGAAGAGAAAGAATTTTAAAAGGTGTTAGCAGTTTAATGAAGGATGAAATATGTATTGATACATTTATAGATGTATATCAATATATTCAAAATGAAGAAAAACAATGTCTAAGCATATATGCAGAAGAGGGACTAAAATTAGCTGGGCTAAATGAGAAAGACATAAAAAAGTTATATAACTAAATTGTAACACAAGGACCTAATAAATGACTATACTAAAAAAGTAGAGTTCATATTAAAAGGTTCTTTTTTAATATAAAATATTTAAATTTTTCATAACAAAAATAGCAGAGAATACCTTAAAAATATTGACTTTTTCCCAGAAAATTGATAATATATAAAGTGGATAAAAGGGCGAAAAATTAATACAAGGAGAGCGTATGTTAGAACTTAAAAATATTAAAAAAGTTTATAAGACAGCAAATGAAAAAGTTGAAGCTCTAAAAGGTGTAAGTATAAAGTTTAGAAAATCTGAATTTGTATCAATACTAGGTCAAAGTGGATGCGGAAAAACAACATTGCTAAACATAATAGGAGGACTTGATAGATATACATCAGGAGACCTAATTATAAATGGAAAATCAACAAAGAACTTTAAAGATAGAGAATGGGATGCATATAGAAACTATAAAGTAGGATTTGTATTTCAAAACTATAATTTAATAGGACATCAAACAATACTTTCAAATGTAGAATTAGCCCTAACACTAGGTGGAGTATCAAAAAAGGAAAGAAAAGAAAGAGCAATAAAAGCATTAGAAGAAGTAGGACTAAAAGAGCATATACATAAAAAGCCAAATCAACTATCTGGTGGACAAATGCAAAGAGTTGCAATAGCAAGAGCACTTGTAAACAACCCAGATATAATTTTAGCAGATGAGCCAACAGGGGCATTAGATACGAAAACAAGTGTGCAAGTAATGGAAATATTAAAGAAAATATCAAAAAACAAACTAATTATAATGGTAACACATAATCCTGAACTTGCAGAAGAGTACTCAAGCAGAATAATTAGAATATTAGATGGAGTAATCACTGAAGATTCAGACCCAATTCTACCAAGAGAAAAATTAGAAAACGACAGAGAAGAAGGGAAAATTGGAAGAACTAAAATGAAGCTTTGGACAGCATTTAGATTAAGTTTAAATAACTTATTAACAAAAAAAGGAAGAACAATTTTAGTGTCATTTGCTGGTTCTATTGGAATAATTGGAATTGCACTGATACAGTCAGTATCAAATGGATTCCAAAGTTATGTTGATAAAATTCAAGAGGATACTTTAACCTCATATCCATTAACAATAATGAAAGAAACAACTGACATAACAAGTGCATTATTATCAATGACTTCAATAGAAAACAAAGAACAAGAAGAAGGGAAATTACATGAAGAACAATATATCTCAAAAATGCTTGCAAGTTTAAGTACAAACGATTTAAAAAGTTTTAAAAAATATTTAGAAGCAAATTATAAAACAGTAGAAAATGATATTTCAACACTTCAATATTCATATAGTGTTGACCCAATGATTTATTCAATAGATGCCACTAATACATTGGCAAAACTAAACCCAAGCAATCTGTTTAGTTCATCTATGGGTATGGGCTCAGGGATGATGAGTTCAATGACATCTACTTATTCACAAATGATTGATGACAAAGAAAATTTAAATAATTCATATGATATATTAGCAGGAAAATGGCCAGAAAACTATGATGAAATGGTAATAGTATTATCAGAAAAAAATACTATTCCAGATTTACTAGTATATTCGCTAGGACTACGTAACACAAAAGAATTAAAAGATATAGTAACTAAGATAATGAGTGGCGAGACAGTTGATGTAAAAAATGACCCGATGAATTTTACATATCAAGATTTAATGAATACTGACTTGCGCTTAATAATGCCAACAGACATATACAAATACAACGAACAGTATAACATTTATGAAGATATGACTGAGAATGATGAATACATGAAAGAACTATACGACAAAGCTACAAAGTTAAAGATTACAGGTATCGTATGTCCTAAAGAAGGAGTAAATACATTTGCATTAAATCCAGGAGTGGCATACAAATCAGAACTAATTGACCACATAATTAACTATGCGAAGGGTACAGATATAGTTAAAAAGCAACAAGAAAATGAAGATGTTGATATTATATCAGGTTCAAGATTTGATGAAACAAAAAATGCTAAGGATATGGACTTTAAAGATTTAATATCAATCGACACAAATGCAATACAAAGTGCATTTAATATAAATATAAACCAAAATGATATACAAAACAAAACAGCAGGATATATGGAACAAATAGTAAACTCAGTAACAACTGACACAAATCCAGCAGAAGAAGCATTTTCAAAGAACTTAACCACTTTAAGTAATGGACTACTTAATAGCATTACAGGAAAAGTTGAAGCGGATAAAGTAGATGAATTAGTTAACAATTACCTAAATACAAAAGAAGCACAAGATATCATGAAATCACTTGAAGCACAATATGTAATTCCAAGTGATACATTTAAAACAACGTATGCAGGATTACTAAAAGGTTTAATGCAAGTGTATATTGGCATTCAAAATAGCATGGCAGGCATTGGCAGTGGAGTTATACCAGGAGAAAATATAGGTGGAACAATAATTCCTGGCGCAAGTCAAACTCCAGAAACCCCGGATAATGAAAAACAAGATGAGATACCAGAAGAGGGAGATTTAACAAATACTGAAATTGGAACTACCACAGAAACACCAACAACTACACCATCAGTACCAATTCCAACAATGCCACCAATAGACATAAATGAAATAAAAAATAAAGTTTTAACTTCATATATGGAAAGTACTGCAATAAAACAAACTATTGAAACAATGGCAAAAGCAATGACAGAAGCAAAAATGAAAATGACTGTAATGACAAAAGTAGGAGAACTAACCAATACATTAGTAGGAAGTTTTGCATCAGCATTTAATGTTGACGAAAATAAGATGGCAAGTGCATTCCAAATAAAAATGACACAAGAAGAGATAACAAGAATAGTAACAGCAATGATGAGTAAAAAAGAAACAAGTGCAAGGACAAATTTATTAAGTTTTGGATATCAAGATAAAGAAGAACCAACATATATATCATTTTATTTCAAAAGTTTTGATGGAAAGGAACACTTTCTAGATTTCCTAAATGATTATAATAAACAAGTAAAAGCTGAGGGAAAAGATGATAAAGAAATAAATTATACTGATACAACAGGAATACTTATGGGTTCAGTAAAAACAATAGTAAATGCAGTAACATATGTACTTATAGCATTTGTATCAATATCATTAATAGTTTCATCAATAATGATAGGAATAATAACATACATATCAGTGTATGAACGTACAAAGGAAATAGGTATATTAAGAGCTATGGGAGCTTCAAAGAGAAATATATCATCAATATTTAATGCTGAAACTTTTATAATAGGTTTACTTTCAGGACTAATAGGAATCGGCGTAACTTACAGTTTAATACCAATTATAAATAATGTACTTCATCAATTTACAGGAAATATTCCACTGAATGCAGTATTTTATCCAAATAATGCAACTGCATTAATTATATTAAGTGTAATACTTACATTAATTGGTGGAATAATACCAGCAAAGAAGGCATCAAAGAGAGACCCAGTAATAGCACTTAGAACAGAATAAAGTCTTAATCAAAATCACACCAGAACTAAAACAATAAGCAAAAATAAATAGTAAAAAGCACAAACGAAACCAAAAGAAAAATATAGCAAAATAGCTAAATATGAAAAAAGAAAGAGAGAGCAATATGGAACTAGAAAAACTAGAAGAAATGTTAAATAAAAAAAGATTAACAGAAATAAAGCAAGAATTTAATGAAATGAATGAGTATGATATTGCCTCCCTGATTGAAGAATTACCAGATAATCTGCTGGCGCAAGCATTTAGACTTTTACCAAAAGATATAGCAACAGAAGTTTTTATAAATTTAGAGGAAGACGTTGAAGTAAAACTAATATCAGCGTTATCAAGTACAGAAGCAACTAACATAATTGAAGATATGTACACTGATGATGCAGCTGACCTTTTTGACGAAATGCCAGCAAGTATGGTAAACAAATTATTAAGCAATGTATCAAAAGAAACTAGAACATCAATAAATAAATTATTAAGATATCCCGAAAACTCAGCTGGTTCTTTAATGGCAATGGAATATATACATTTAAAAAAAGGTATAAATATTAAAGAAGCATTAGAGAGGATACGTGCGCAAAAAGATGAATTAGTGTCTTATGATGCATG
Organism: uncultured Clostridia bacterium; assembly: GCA_948919095.1. Taxonomy (GTDB): domain Bacteria; phylum Bacillota; class Clostridia; order TANB77; family CAG-508; genus CAG-793. The sequence continues at coordinate 17,913 of CAQYCU010000020.1, forward strand.
TTTTGTGACAGATAGTAGTCGAAAATTATTAGGATATATTGAAGCAAAAGAATTACTTATAAATGAGCCAGAAACGCTGATAGACGATATAATGGAAGAATGTGAGCATGTTATTACAACAATGATGGACCAAGAAGATGTTGCAAATATATTCCAAGACTATGATTATAGTACTTTGCCAGTAGTAGACTCAGAAAAAAGATTAGTTGGTATTATTACAGTTGATGATATTATTGATATCATTGAAGAAGAGGCAACAGAAGATATCGAAAAGATGGCAGCTATTACGCCAAGTGATAAGTCATACATGAGAACTGGAGTAATCGAAACATGGAAGAAGAGAATACCATGGTTATTATTACTTATGGTTTCAGCAGCTTTTACAGGTGGAATAATAACACACTTTGAAGAAGCACTATCAACATATGTTGTACTAACGGCCTTTATTCCAATGTTAATGGATACAGGTGGAAATGCAGGTGGGCAAGCTAGTGTATCAGTTATTCGTAGTTTATCATTAAATGAGATAGAATATAAAGATGTATTCAAAGTTATATGGAAAGAATTTAGAGTTAGTATATTATGCGGTATAACGTTAGCGGTTGCTAACTTTGCAAAACTAATAATATTTGATAAAGTTGGTATGGAAATTGCATTTATAGTATGTACAACATTAGTTTTAACAGTTATAGTTGCAAAATTAATAGGCAGTACATTACCAATACTTGCAAAAAGAATAGGATTTGACCCAGCTGTTATGGCAAGTCCTTTTATAACAACAATAGTAGATGCATGCTCATTAATGATTTACTTTAGAATTGCTAGTATGCTTTTAGGAATTTAATAATGAAAGGATGGTAATTATGAAAACTGAAAAAAATATATTAATAGCATTTTTGTTAAATATATCATTTTCA
>CAQYCU010000020.1:18929-20982 GCA_948919095.1 uncultured Clostridia bacterium
TATGAAAACTGAAAAAAATATATTAATAGCATTTTTGTTAAATATATCATTTTCAATATTGGAATTTATAGGAGGAGTATTTTCAAATAGTGTTGCAATTATGTCAGATGCAATTCACGACCTTGGAGATGCAACTAGTATAGGAGTTTCATACTTTTTAGAAAGAAAAAGCAAAAAAGGACCAGATGAAAAATATACATATGGATATATAAGATACTCAGTAATGGGAAGCTTGATAACAACAGTAATTTTATTAGTAGGCTCATTAATAGTAATATTCAATTCAATAAAAAGAATAATAAATCCAGTAGAAGTAAATTACAATGGAATGTTAATATTTGCAATATTTGGAGTAATTATAAATTTTGGAGCAGCATATTTTACAAGAGAGGGAGATTCACTAAACCAAAAATCAGTAAATTTACATATGCTAGAAGATGTACTAGGTTGGGTAGTTGTTTTAATTGGAGCAATTATAATGAAATTTACTGATATTTCATTAATAGATCCAATAATGTCAATATGTGTATCATCATATATATTAATAAATACTTTCAAGAACTTCCAAGAAATAGTTGAACTATTTTTAGAAAAAACTCCAAAAGGAATAAGCATATCAGAATTAGAAGAACATATTACAGAAATAAAAGGAGTAATAGGAGTTCACCATATCCATGTATGGAGTATTGATGGATATAGCAATTTCGCTACAATGCATATAATAACAAATGAAGACAGTGGTAAAATAAAAAAGAAAGTTAAAGAAGAACTTAAAGAACATGGTATAGGTCATTCAACTATTGAAATTGAAAAGGAAAACGAACACTGTAAAGATGAAGAATGCCATGTAGAAGTAGCAGCAGAAGTAGGAGGGCATCATCACCATCACTAATATACATTTTAAATAATATATATCAAGAAATAAAGGGGGGAAAAGGTAATCGAAAGGGGATTCGTATTGCAAAAAGAGATTATTAAAAAATTAGAAGAAAAACTAGGTATTGAAAATATTAAATATGATGAGCCAATGTCAAAACATACAAGTTTTAAAGTTGGTGGAAATGCAGATATATTTATTACTATTCAGTCTGTAGAAGAAATGTTAGAAATTCTAAAAATTAATAGAGGAGAATTACCAATAACAATAGTCGGAAATGGTACTAATTTATTAGTAAAAGATGGTGGAATTAGAGGAATAGTTATAAAATATGTTAATGACACAATAGAAAATTTAAGTCAAAACAATAATTCGACAAAAAACCACACTGACATAAAAGTAAAAAATGACAAAATTCTTTTAAAAGTTTCAGCTGGAATATCTAATGCAAAACTTGCAATGTTTTTATTAAAGAACAATTTATCAGGTTTTGAATTTGCAGCAGGAATACCTGGAAGCTTAGGCGGAGCAGTATATATGAATGCAGGAGCATTTGGGGGAGAAATAAAAGATATTGTAAAAAATGTTACTTATCTTGACTTAAATGACGAAAGAATATATACTATAGGTGAAAAAGAGTGCGAATTTACTTATAGAAAAAGTATATTTGAAAACAAAAGAGCACTAATTTTAGATATAATTATAAAAGTACATAATTCGATAAAAGAAGACATTGAAAAGAAAATGAACGAATATAGAGAAAAAAGATTAGCTACACAACCACTTGATAAGCTAAGCGCAGGAAGCACATTTAAAAGAGGAGATGACTTTATTACTGCAAAACTTATAGACGAAGCAGGACTAAAAGGAAAGAGAATTGGCAAAGCAGAAATTTCGACAAAACATGCAGGATTTATTATAAACAATGGAAATGCAACAGCACAAGATATTATTGACTTAATAGAATATACACAAAATGAAATATACAAAAAGTATAATAAAAAAATTGAAGCAGAAGTGAGGGTAATAGGAGAATGAAAGGTTTATTTGAATGGTTTAACTCAAATGCAAAAATCAAAAGATGGATATTTTTAATACTTATAGGGGTAGTATTAATTTGCTATGGAATATCAAATGTATTAGTATCAGAAACATTAGAGATAATACAAATGGTTG
>CAQYCU010000021.1 GCA_948919095.1 uncultured Clostridia bacterium
AAATGAACCCTCCTTATTAAACTTTTTTTGTCTAATAATTTGGGTTCACTTCATTTTAGCCTCCTCTTTTTAATATTTTATTTTAACTCGTCTTACTCAATATCTCCTTTTTCATCTTACTAATAATCTTTTTCTCCAGCCTTGAAATATAGCTTTGTGAAATTCCAAGCATATCAGCAACTTCCTTTTGAGTTTTTTCCTCACCATTTCCATTACCAAAGCCAAAACGAAGCTCCATTATAATTTTTTCTCTACTATTAAGTCTAGAAATTGAAGCCTTAAGTAGCTTTTGGTCTACTTCATCCTCTATTCTTTGTGAAGTTGTGTCAGCACTTCCTGCAAGAATATCAGACAATAATAATTCATTTCCATCAGTATCCTTGTTCAATGGCTCATCGATTGAAACCTCACTTTTTAATTTTGTGCTTCTTCTAAGGTACATTAGTATCTCATTTTCAATACATTTTGAAGCATAAGTAGCAAGTTTTATATTCTTGTTTGCTTTAAATGTATTAATTGCTTTCATAAGTCCTATAGTGCCTATTGAAACTAAATCTTCAATTCCAACATTAGTGTTTTCGAATTTCTTTGCGATATAAACCACTAATCTTAGGTTATGTTCAACTAATAAGTTTTTTGCATCTTTATCTCCTTCCATTAATTTTTTTATTGCTTCTTCCTCTTCTTTTGCCTCAAGCGGTGCTGGTAAGTCATCACTTCCTCCTACATAAAATATATTTTCTTCATCTGATTCATAATTCACAAAATTAGAATATATCTTTTTTAAAAATAATACTATTCCCATACCATGCCTTTCTTTACGCCTTTATTTTCAGTTTTATAAGATTTTAAACTTTTGCGTAATCATTTTCTAATAATTCTAAGCCTATAAGAGCAGAATAATTTTTATTTATCTTTTTATCATATAAGCCTAAAATTACATTTTCTAAAATTACTTCATTTTCATTTTTTTGAACTACTCTTACAAATTTTGCTTGTATTCCAACTAACATTCCATTTTGTTTTCCTATTGATTTAAATGGTATTAATCTAATTTTAAGTTTTGAATTTTCCAAGTTTCCAGTATCATTTATCTGTTCTAACTCAATTTTCCTTTTTCCTAGTGCTTGCTCAACCTTTTCCTTTTCAATAACAATTACAGATTTTTGTGTAATTGGGTCTTTCAGAGTATTTCCTGAATCTATAAAAGCCTTAGTATGGATTGTTTTGCCATATACATTAATTTCTAAATCACATATTAAATCGTCAGCTTTAAGCATTTTTTTATGTATTTTAAACACATATTGAATTATGCAAAAGCCTAAAAAACCTGCAATTATCGTTATTTGCATTGGATAAGTTCCAACTAATACTCCATTTTTAAAAGCAATATTTTGCGGTGCAATTAAATATAATAATGCTAGTGCCAAACCTCCTGTTGCAAAAGATACTAGGTAAAATAATAATAAGGTTTTGCACATTTTTTTCACATTATGTATATCAAATGCTATATAAATCATAATAACTGATAACAGTACTTTCATTGCTAAATTAGAATATACTGGAATAATTCCTAAATATGTAATAATTGCATATAAAGCTCCTATAATAGATGAAATTATTAACTTATAGTTTTTCATCTTTTCTTTTTGTACTGCACCTGTTCCAAACAAAATTATGTAGTTCATTAATAAGTTTTCTAAAAAAATTATATCTAGATAAATTGTCATGCTTGTATTTTAATCTTTGTAAAATAAAAAAGCTGTCGTAAATTGTTCTTATTCTTAAGAAGTTTTCGACAACTTTTTATATAATTTGACATAAAATTAATAACAAAGTGGATTCTCTCCTTTTAATTAGTATAATTTAAAATAAAAAACAAAGCGAGACTATAAGGTTCGCTTAGTTTTTTGTATATTAGTAAGATATTTTTATTTTTTATTTTTCTTTAAGAATGGAGGAATATCAATATCTATTCCAACTCCATCACTACTTGGTACTGGTGTACTTTGTTTTGTTGGCCATGCTGATTTTGTTGATATTTCATTTATTGTACTAGTTGTTGGTTTATCAAATCCAGTAGCAATTACTGTTATTGTAATATCTTCATCAAGGCTCTTGTCTATAACTGCACCAAATATAATATTTGCTTCTGGGTCAACACTTCTTTGAACTAATTCAGCTGCTGTATTAACTTCATGTAATCCTAAGTTTTCACCACCAGTAACATTAATAATAACTCCTCTAGCTCCTTCAATTGTTGTTTCAAGTAATGGACTTTGAATTGCTTGTTTTGCAGCATCTTCTGCTCTGTTTTCTCCTGAAGCTCTACCAATTCCCATATGTGCCATTCCTGTATTTAACATAATTGTTTTAACATCTGCAAAGTCTAAGTTTACTAATCCTGGTACCTTTATTAAGTCTGATATACCTTGAACGCCTTGTCTTAATATATCATCTGCCATTTTGAATGCTTCCATCATTGTTGTTTTTCTATCAATTACTTGTAATAATTTGTCATTTGGAATAACAACTAATGTATCAACTTTTCCTTTTAGACTTTCAATTCCACGTTCTGCCTGTGTAAGTCTTTTCTTTCCTTCAAATGTGAATGGTTTTGAAACAACTGCTATTGTTAATATTCCCATTTCCTTTGCTATTGCTGCAACTGTTGGTGCTGCTCCAGTACCTGTTCCACCACCCATTCCAGCTGTAACAAATACCATATCAGCACCCTTAATAGCTTCTGATATGTCATTTTTACTTTCTTCTGCTGCTTGTTCTCCAATATCAGGATTTGCTCCAGCACCTAAACCTCTAGTTATTTTTTCACCTATTTGAATCTTTGTTTTAGCCTTTGATAACATTAAAGCTTGTCTATCAGTATTGATAGCTATAAATTCTACTCCTTCAATTCCTGATTCTATCATTCTATTTACTGCATTATTTCCAGCTCCACCTACACCTATTACTTTGATTACAGCTGTATCTTCTGTATTTGTATTTTCTTCATAGCTATTATTATCCATTAACATAGTTTCCTCCTAAAAATTTTTATTATGATTTAATTTTATGAATAGAAAAAATCTTTTACTTTTTCTAATATTTTCTTCACAAAGCTTTCATCTGAATTTGCATCAACACTGCTTGATACGCTTTTGGTGAATGGTCTTGATGCCATATAATTAACTAATGAATATGCAGTTTCATATGATGGCTTAACTAGATTTGCAATTTTCCCTGTTGCTGTTTTTACTGGTATATTTAATGTAATTTTTCCTACTACATCACTTTTACTAATGTTTGTAATTCCTTGCCCCGTTAGTATTACTGTATTAATGTTTTGCTTTATTCCTAATGGTGCAATATCTTTATTTACTAATTCAAATATTTGCTCTACTCTGGCTTCGATTATTTCAACAATGTTTGAGCTACGTACTACTTTATTTCCTTCTTTTACAGTATTTAGCACTACTTCACTGTCATGGTCAATATATGATTTTAATGCTAGGCTATATTGCTTTTTAAGTTTTTCTGCTTCTTCATTTGAAATATTTAAAATTAGTTTGATATCATTTGTAATATTTTGTCCACCTATTGGAATTGAGTTTGTATATTTAAACACTTCTCCTTCAAATATTCCAATATCAGTGCTTTCAGCTCCAATATCAAGTAACATTACATAATCTTTTTGGTCTGTTTCATCAAGTGCTATTTTTCTTTCTGCTAATGTAACTGGAATCATTCCATCTATATCAATGTCAACTCTTTTAAAAATGTTTGACATAATTCTTATGTATTCTTTATCAGCTAAAAGAATTTGTGCATTTATAGTAAAACTTTTGCTAAAAGCTCCTACTGGGTCTTCTATTACTTTTCCACTGTCCAAAATAAAGTTATTCGTTACTATATCAATTAGCTGTTTTCCTTCAGGTATGTTAATATCTTTGGCCTGCATTAGTGCATTTGATACATCCCTTGAAGATATTCCTGAATATTTATCTTTAGCTTCCTTTGTAACACTGTTTTGTATAATTGTAACGTACTTTCCTGGTATAGATATGTATGCTGAATTTATCTTCATGTTCATTTCTTTCTCTGCATCTTTTACAACACTTGATATAACATCAGCTAATGCATTTTCATCTACTATTTTATCTTTTTTTATTCCATTACTTTTTCTGCTAGCGTTACAAATGACTTCAATTTGATTAAAATTATTGACTTCACCGACAACTAAACTTACCTTAGATGCCCCTATGTCAATGCCGACAATTATATCACCTATAGCCAAAGTAAACTCCTCCTAAATCTGTCTTAATTAATTCTTGTTGTAAGAATATATTATTTTAAAAAAAATGTCAATAGAAATCGAAATATTTCTGTAATATTTTCGTAATATTTTTGTAATTTTGCTTTAAGTAAAACTATTATGTAAATCCGTGTGTTTTTATGTAAAATTATGTGAACTAAAAAATAAAAATATAAAATTCCGAAAGGCTTATCTTCATTTTATATTTTTACTTTTTTAGTTTTTACTTAATTACTTTTTTCTTTTTTCTTAGTAATCTTATTTAGATAATATCTTCTAATTATTCCCAAATTATTAAACATTCTACCAATGAATACTACTATCGCTGCTAAGTATATATCTACATTAAGTTTTTGTCCTAAATATGTTAACAAAATTGCAAGTATCGCATTTACAAAAAATCCTGAAATAAATACTTTCATGTCAAAGTTTTTCTTTATGTTAGAGGCAATTCCTCCAAATACAGTATCAAGTGCAGCCACTATTGCTATTGCTAGATAATTTGACATTGAATATGGAATTGTTGGTATTAAAAATCCTAACCCTACTCCAAGTATACACCCAACTATAATAAAAATAAGTGTCATTTTTGCTCGTCCTCCTTCATATATTTATTTTCAATCTCTCCTTTAGTATATGGCTCAATTGTAATATTTTTTGACTCTTCGACTGTTATGTCAAGACCATTACTTTTCATTACGTCTACAAATCCAGTATTTTTCATATTTAATGTACTTGTCAAATATGTAGTATCACCTATTACCTTAATTGTGTATGGTGATTTTATTCTTGTATTTCCATATATTAGTATATATCCCTCAGTAATTTTTACAATATCTGTCATATTAATTATTCTATTTCCATTTATAGATATAGCCTCTGCCCCTGCATATTTTAACTCGTTCAAAAGGTTTCTAATATCATCTGCCCAATATATCTCCGTATCAGTATCTCTTAGAGTTACAATTATTCCTTCACCTTTTACCTCAGTTAAGCCTAATAAAACTTCAGTCTCTTTTAATTCCTTTTCTATTAGGTTTGCTGCTTTTTCATTTTCATTTTCAGTATCTTTATATTCTTTTATCTTATTTTGATTATCTTCATATTGTTTTTGAGCTTCCTCATATCTTGTTTTGTATAAAGACATCTGAGCTTTTAGTTCCTCATCTCTTAAGCTTTCAATATCTGCCTTTTTATATTCTTCTACACTTTTAACTTGTATACATATAGTTGAGGTTAGTAGTATCGCAACAATACTTATCATAACTGCTATTGTTACTGCTTGTTTATTTTTAAAAAATGTTTTCAATTCTTACCTCCATATTATCCTTTTCTAAACAAATTTTTAAAATTTACCACTCCATATTATTCTTGTTTTAATAAATATTTTGAACTTATGGCTCCATTAAATTTCTTTATAGAGATATTTGTGCTTTTAACAACTTTAGCTGAAGCTTTTGAAGTATATTTCATATTATTAATATACCCGCCTGGTCTATTTATTCCATAAAGCATTTCAGGATGCCCTATTGCTTTTATAATAAATGGTGAACTTACCTTTTGACCATTTATTGATATTACATTTCCTGCGCAAGTAATACTTGTCATATTGACTATTCTTTGGTCATTTATTGATATTGCCTCTGCTCCTGCATTTTTAAGTTCTGATACAATTTCTATTAAGTCAGTGTCATGTATCAAATATTGACTAATAATTACATTATCTGTCATACCACTAACTTGTCCATCTTCAGCTGTAATTACTACACCATCTCCAACAACATCAGTTAGTCCAAGTAACATTTTGTTCTTTTTTATTTTCTCACTATTTTCTTTAGAAGTGGTATCATTTTGTGAAGATGCAGTTCTTACCTTTTCAAGCTCTTCATTTGATTTTTCAAGTGCTTTTGTAATTGCTTCATATCTTTCTTCCCATTGAAGTACTTTATCTTTTAATTCGTCATTTGCAAATGATTTTGTTACAGCAGAATCTGTTCCAGCCATTGTTCTTAATTGTAATGTTATTGCTAAAGTTAATGTAAAACAAACAATCCCAATAAGTATCTTTTCCTTTTTCAATTCTTGTCCTCTCTTTCTATATATTTGGTGAAAAATATGGTTTCTGTACATTCAAATCTCTATTAACATAGATTTTTCCTGCATTTCCTTTTTCTTTTTCTAAAATAGTTTTTATATATAATATCTTTACATCTAAGTTTGCAGTATTTCCTATATATATAGTTTTTGCTTCACTTTCCATATTGACAATATATTCATCATGGTCTTCTATATTAACGCTTGTAACTAGATTTCCTAATCCTGAGTTTATTAATGCTTCAATAATTTTTTCAATATCTTCTATTTTTTCCAAATCATCTTCACAGACTTTATTTCCTGGTATAATATGTTCTATTGAAGTTTCATATCCTTGTAATTCTAACTTTTCTTCTGCTTTTTCACTAGCTATTTCTAAAATAGTTCCATCTCTATTTATATATGCATAGCCTTCTCCTACTCTAAGGATATAGTCAATAGTTCTTTCTTTTATTTGTATTTTTAGTTTAGCTGGTAGTTCTCTTTTTATAGTAGCTCCAGCAATATATGGATTTTGCCTAATTTTCTCATTAATAGTTTTGTTAGTTTCTCTAAATATATTAGTTTCGTTGCTAATACTCAATAAACTCAAAACTGTTGCTTCTGGTACTATTTCATTTCCTGTTATCACTATTTGCTTTATATAAAATAATGGTGATAACATTAATAATATAATCCCTACTATAAATAATGCAAATATAGTTAAATTTTGAATTTTCCTAATTCTTTTCTTTTGTTTTTTTATTTGCTCATTTGTAAGCTTTTTCTTTATCTTTTGTTTTTGTACTTTTGTATAGGCTTTCTCTTCTTTTTCAATTTTCTTTTGTTCTTCTCTTTTCTCCTTTTTCTTTTTCTTTTGTATTTCTTTCACTTTTTCTTTGCTGACTTTTGGAACGTTTCTACCAATGTCATCTTTTTGTGGCGTGGGAGCTTTTTTTGCTTTTTTAGTCAACTTCTTTTCTGGTCTTTTTGATAATGTTTCTGAAGTCTCTAAATCATAATCAAATATTCCTTCACTTTTATTAACTTTGTTATATGATTGTTTTGTTGTTTTAGATTTACTTTTTTCTTTTTGCATTTTTAATCCTTTCCCACTTTACATTTATAGTTTGAAAGCATTTAAAGTCTACTTCTTTATCTTAATATCTGCTCCTAGTTTCGTTAGCTTTTCTTTCATGTCTTCGTATCCTCTAGAAATATACTCTATATTCTCAACTACTGTAGTTCCTTTAGCTGATAGACCAGCTATAACTAATGATGCTCCCCCTCTTAAATCATTACTTTTAACAGTACTTGCATTTAATTCTTGAATCCCATTTATCTCAATATGATTATCATTTATTTGTATATTAGCTCCCATTTTTTTAAGCTCATCGCAAAATAAAAATCTATTTTCAAAAATATTTTCTTCTACTTTTGATTTTCCATTTGCCTTAGTTAAAATTGTTGTAAATATTTGTTGCATATCTGTTGGAAATCCTGGATATGGTTTAGTTTTTATATTTGTACTTTTTAAAGTTTTAGGAGCACTTAATATTATCTCGTTTCTGCTAATTGCAATCTTACAACCTATTTCTTTTAATTTATATAATACTTCCATTAAATCTTTTGGATTTGCATTTTCAATTTTTATTTTTCCATTTGTAATTGCAGTAGCACAAAGATAAGTACCTGCTTCAATTCTATCTGGCATTACCCTATACGAAGTTTTATATAATTTCTTTATTCCAATTACTGTAATTTTTGAAGTCCCTGCTCCATATACTTTAGCTCCCATCTTATTTAAGCAGTTTGCTAAATCACGTATTTCAGGTTCTTTTGCTGAATTAATAATTTGTGTAGTTCCTTCTGTGTAAATCGAAGCAAGTATGGCATTTTCAGTTGCTCCTACGCTTGGAAATTTTAATGTAATTTTACTTGCCTTTATCTTATCAGCCTTGCAAATAATCTTTTCATCTTGTTCTTTAATATCTATTCCTAAAGTTTTAAATGCTTCTATATGTAAATCAATAGGTCTTGCTCCAATATTACATCCCCCGTGGAAATGAAAATGTTGCTTCTCTAAACCTTCCAATTAAGGCTCCTGCAAGAATTACAGTGGAACGTAATTTATGCATTAACTCCTTAGGGATTTCAGTTCTATATAAATTTTCACTCGATATTGTTATTTTATCATATTTCCTAGTTATTTTGCAACCTAAAATCCTTAATATTTTTAAAGTTGTCCTGACATCTTCAATATCTGGAATATTATAAAATGTTACTTGATTTGGATTTAACAATGCTGTTGCTAAAATTGGAAGTGACGCATTCTTAGAGCCTGAGTTTGTTATTACTCCATTTAATCTTTTTCCACCTTTTATAACGTAACTTGACATATTCATCTCCTTCTATGCAAAATGCATTATATATACTTACAAATATAAATTTTATATTTGTAAATTTATTATGTTATATTATATGTCAACTTTATTTTTATGTTACAGTTTGCATAATCACCTATTTTTTGAAGTATAAAGTCCTTGTCTTTACATCTAAAGTTTACAAATTTTGTAATATATGGTATAATAATACTGCATGAGATTTTCTCTTGCAGGAAAAATTCGTTAGACAGTACATTGAAAAAAGAAAGGGTTGATAAACAACAGATAATTTTCTGTTAAACACACATTCTAAAGAAAGGTTGGTATCTATTTGAACAAGAAGCACAATCTCGTCGCGTCATTAACACCCCAGCAGAAAACTGCTCTTCCTTCCCTTGACCGCTATTTGCACTCTGACATGATAATTCAAGACATCATTGCTGCATATATAGCTGACCTCAGAGAATATGGTAAGGAAGATAATAATAGGCTCGAACTTTATCATGCACAGTTCTTGGAACGGTACTTGGGTATTGTAAAAAACGACCTCTTTATGGACTCTATTCAGAAAGATCTTGAAAAGAAGTTCTTGGCTGAGGTTAGTACCCGTCATCCTGAGTGCAGTTTCGCATTGAGAGGTAGAGTTAAAAGCCTCTTTAGGCTTGAAAACAAATTCAATGCAAAAATTCAAGACTTTATCATCGACTACATCTCCAAGCATGGCAAAAATCCAAGTGTATCGATGATTATCAAGAGTTTGGACCGTATACGTGATACAATCGCCTATCGTTTCATTCTCCAAGGTAAAGACCCTAATTCCTCTTATGAAGATGAGATTCAACATTTGGTAGCTATCGCTAATGGAATTCCTGAATACTTCAACGCTAACTCTCTCACCCCTGGATCCATTGGTGGATATACGCTGCTTCGTGCACAGCCTATTCTAGGAGTTACTACCAAGAATCCTTCTGTCCTGTTACCTGCTGTTAGACCTTATTATAAGGACTATATCAGTAACCCTAAGAAGAGTGGTTTCACGGCATTTACAATCTGTATGCGCCACAATGTCTCTCTCCAAGAAATTGAGCTTCAGCTAATGACCTTTGACATGTTCAAAAAGAATGAGCACAGCGAAAATTCTCTGCATCGAAACTATGAGACAATTCAGCGAGCTAACCGCCTTGCAGCGCAACTTCCAAACCCAAACAGCTTTAACAAGATTTTCTTGCAAGCACATGAACGGTTGGTCCGTATGAGTGACTTAGATATCACCAAGATTAAAGTCAAGATGTTCGCAGCATTTTCCAAACACGAACTTGAAGATCTTTGTGGACTGGTTATTGGTCGTCAGGCTAAGCCAGTTGAATACCTGTAAACACTCTGTATAGCGAATTTCACCAGTCTACCTTTGTTGGTAGGCTGGTGTTTTTTTATATTTTTATTTTTTATCTAAATTTATTGAAAGCATTTTACTTATACCATTTTCCTCCATTGTTATACCATAAACTGTGTTAGCCGCTTCCATTGAACCTTTTCTATGAGTAATTATCAAGAATTGAGTATCTTTGCTAAACTTTTTCAAATAATCAGCATATCTATAAACATTTACATCATCTAAAGCTGCTTCAATCTCATCAAGTATACAGAAAGGCGATGGATTTATTTTTAATATTGCAAACAGTAAAGCTATTGCAGTTAATGCTCTTTCTCCACCTGATAATTGAAGTAAATTATTTAATTTTTTACCAGTTGGTTGCACTACAATATCTATTCCACTTTCAAGAATATTACTTTCATCTTCTAATATAAGTTCTGCTCTTCCTCCCCCGAATAACTCTATAAATGCTTCATTAAAGTATTTTTGTATTAACTTAAATTTCTCTTTAAATTGTTCTTTCATTGTAGATGTCATATCTTGAATTATATCTCTAAGTTTTGCCATTGTAGTTTCTAAATCCATTCTTTGCTCATTCATTGTGTTATATCTTTCTTCTGCTTTTTTGTACTCTTCTATTGCATCTACATTGACACTACCTAAATCTCTAATCTTATTATGTAACTCATTTACCTTTTTTTGAGTTTCAGTTATATTGGTTGGCTTTTCAAATTTTTCCATTGCATTATTAGGAGTAATCTCATAGTTTTCCCAAAGTTCATTTATAATTTCTTCTAAATCTTGATTCGTATTAGTTACTTTACTATCAACTTTGACAAGTCCTTCTTTTATTTTTTGAATTACTTCAAATTGTTTTGTAATTTCTTTTTCAGTACTATCAAGTTTTTCATTTTTTTCATTTCTTGTATTTTTAAGTTCTTCTGTTTTCTGTAAACTATTTTCAACTTCTTCTCTTATTTTAATTATACTATCTTGTAATTCTTTTATTGTATTTGCAAGTTCAATGTTTTGTTCATCAAGTCTTATCTTTTCATTTTTCTTATTTTCTATTTCTTCTTTTTTATTTTTAATGTCATTATCTATTCTTTCCATCAGCTCTTCTATTGAAGAATTACTTTCATCAAATGATGATATTGATATTTTTAAATTTGTTATATCTTCATTTAAATTATTGATATACACTTGCTCATCATTATTCAATTTTGCATATTCTTCTATTTCGTTAATAAGAGCTTCTGATTTAGTTGTTATTTCAGTAATTTCCTTATTACATTTTTCTTTTTCTAAATTGTCATTTTCAATTTGCTCTTGCAAAGTTTTAATTTCATTTTCGCATTTTTCTTTACTTTCAATTATTTTTTTGATTTCCGCTTCAGCAGAATTCATCTTTTCGTTAATTGTTGCAAGGTCAATTTCTGATTTTTGTAAAAGTTCAGTTTTTTTAGTTATCTGATTTATTATACTTTCATTTTCTTTTAAGAAGTTATCTTTCTCTACTATTACCTCTTCAAGTTTCAAGTCAATATTTTTTATGCTATTTTCTAATCTTTTAATTTCCGCACTACGTCCTAATAAGTTAACTGTTTTCTTGTTTACTGAACCACCTGTCATTGCCCCCGATGGATTAATTATGTCACCTTCTAAAGTTACTATTTTAAAACTATATCTATTCGCTCTTGCAATTTTTATTGCACATTCAATATTTTCTGCAATCATAGTTCTTCCAAGTAAATTTAAAACTATGTTTTCGTATTTTTTATCAGCTCTCACTAAATCACATGCTAAGCCTACTATTCCATCAGCCATAACATAACTTTCAAGCTTTTTTCCTTTAATCGCTGATACAGGTAAAAATGATGCACGTCCTAACCTATTTGCTCTCAAATATTCAATCATTCTTTTTGCATCTTCATCAGTATCAGTTACTATATTTTGAAGACTTGCTCCAAGTGCCATTTCAATAGCTGTTTGATACTTTTCATCAGTTGAAACAATATTAGCTAATACTCCATTTATACCTTTTTTTAACTTTACATCATTTTCACACGCAATTAATAAATCCTTTACAGACTTTGCATATCCCTCTTTTTCCTTTTCAGTTTCAACTAAAAAATTATATCTTGAAGTCTTAGTTCTTTTTTCATCTGTAAAATTGTTAATTAGCTCTTCATACCTTTTTTCCTTTTGGTCGATTTCATCTTTTTTAGTTTGAATATTTTCAAGTTCTATTTTATTTTTATTTCTTTCTGTTTCAATTCTATTTACTTCATTTGTAATTTCATTTTTGCTTGTTCTTTTTTCATCAAGTTCTGAAATAATTTTCTCAATTTCTCTTTTTTCTTGTTTTTGTCTGTTTACATAATTTTCAATGTTTGTATCTAATGCTGTTATCTTATTTTGTATTTCATACTTTCTTTCTAAAATAGACTCATTTTCTTTTTTCTTTTCCTCAATTTGTAACTCTTTTGTTGATAACTTTTCTGTAATTTTAGCAAGTTCTGCTTCTTTCTCTTCTAATTCTTTATTATATTTCTCTTTATTAGATAATAAATTCTCTCTTTTCGATTGTTTATTTTTCTTTTCTTCCTCTAGTCCAAATATAGCCTTATTGGCAGTTGTTATTTCATTATCAATTCTATTTTTATTAGCATCATTATTAGTCATTCTTTCATTACTTACATTAATATTTGAATTAATTTTCTCAATCTCATTTTTACTTTCAAAACTAATATTTTGTAATCTTTCAATCTTTTCATTTATATTGTCTATTGTGTTTTTAAGTTCCTCTTTAAGAAGCTGCATATCCTGCAATTTCTTTTCTTCTTCAGTATTCTGACTATCTAATATTTCTTTATCATTTTTAAGCTCTTCTAATTTTGTTTTAAAGTTTTCTATCTTATATAAATATAATCCAACCTCAATTTGTTTTAATTCTTCACGTAAATCTAAATATTTTTTTGCTTTGTCCCTTTGCATTCTCAGTGGCTCTAAGTTAGCCTCAAGTTCTGTCAAAATATCATTTATTCTCATTAGATTTATTTTAGTTTGTTCTAATTTTTTTTCCGCTTCTTCTCTTCTAGCTCTATATTTTACAATTCCCGCTGCTTCTTCAAATATGTGTCTTCTGTCTTCTGACTTTGTGCTTAAAATTTCGTCTATCCTACCTTGTCCGATTATTGAATATCCATCTTTTCCAATTCCAGTATCCATAAATAATTCAGTAATATCTTTTAGTCTACATGGAACCTTATTTATAAAAAAACCTGACTCTCCTGTTCTATATACTCTTCTAGTTACTGTTACTTCTGAATATTCTATTGGTAATGAATTATCCTCGTTGTCAAATATTATTGAAACTTCTGCAAATCCTAGTGACTTTCTATTTTCAGTTCCCGCAAATATTATATCTTCTGACTTTGACGACCTTAATGCTTTCATACTTTGTTCGCCAAGTACCCAGCGCATAGCATCAGAAATGTTACTTTTTCCTGAGCCGTTGGGTCCAATAATTGCAGTTATTCCTGGATTAAATTCTAATTCAGTTCGATTAGCAAATGACTTAAATCCTTGCAATTCAATCTTCTTTAAATACATTGTTTTTCCCTCTAATGTGAGAATACACATTACTTTTATTTTTTGTAAAATATAGTCTATTTCTTGCCTATAATATCATAAAAATTTTTTATTGTCTAGAATTAACAAAAAATAAATGTATGTACACAAAAAAGTTTTATTTAACTCTTGTTTTATTAAATATTTAATGGTATTATAATTACATAACGAAGGAGAAAAATATGTTTAACGATAAATTTGAATTTTATAGTCCAAGTAATATACATTTAAAAGACTTAGATTCAGCACTTAAGGACAGTCTTTCAGTAATGTATAAACTCGATGAGATGACTTTAAAACATAGTGAAAACGTATCCAATTTATGTACTAGAGTATGCCAACAATTACGTTGTAACAATCAATTTACAATTCATTGTATGATTGCTGGCTACATTCATGATTTAGGAAAAATGTATATACCAAAAGAAATCCTAACTAAAGATGGAAAACTTACTGATGAAGAATATGAAATTATGAAAACACACACTACTCTAGGATATAAATATTGTATGGATACATTTAATTTACGTGCCTACTCTGACGGCCCTTGGTATCATCATGAATCTTTAAATGGTACTGGTTATCCTCGTGGTCTTAGAAAAAGTGACATTCCCTATTCTGCTCAAATTATTCGTGTTTGTGATGAATATGATGCTCTTGTTACTAAAAGACATTATACAACCCATGTTAACATTTCTGAAACTCTAAAGCAATTAATTAAGGATGCACGTCCTACTCAAACTCTTGTTGCTTTGGATAATTTGAAACAAAATGAACGATTAGGTAAAATCAACCCTAAACCATTAACTGCTTTATTCAAAGTTGTTATTGACGACATTTTATATGAAATTAGTTGTGTTATGAATTATGTTTATTATCTAAAGTCACAAATTAAAAGACTTGATACTATTGAGAAATATGACCATAAACGTCAGTCTGCTAAAAAACCTGAGCAAAAAGATTACTATGCTTCTGGTATGAAAATGCTCTTACAAAAAGGTGAAACTTTTGAAAACTACAAGGAAATTCGAGGCGAATATAATTCTGCTCTAGAAATTAGAAGAAAAAGAATTGATGATTTATATAAAGAAATTAGAATAATTAAGAAATTAAAGATTTAATAATAAAGCTAAATTGCACTTGCAGTTTGGCTTTAATTTTATTAATCATAATTTTTCCAATACCCTATTGCATTTTTTTTAGTTTCCTTATATAATAGACTTACATTAAATCAAAACGTAGGAGGATTTTATTATGAATTTAAATATAACAGGAAAAGATTTTGAATTAACTGATGCAATAAAAAATTATATTGAAACAAAAGTTAATAAATTATCAAAATATTCAGAGGATTTTAATGCTGACGCAATCATGAAAATTGAAGGAAATAACCATGTTGCTGAAATTCGTGTTTCACTTGGTGGTAACTTATATAAAGCAGTTACAGCAAGCCATGATTTATATGCTTCAGTTGATAAAGACATTGATATTATTGAAGGACAAATTAGAAAAACAAAAACTAAAAAAGATAAACAAAATATGACTGAAACTATTAGATTTAAAGAAGCTATGAAAGATGAAGATTTAGATGAATATGGCGGAATTATTAAAACTATATTCTATAGTATCAAACCTATGACTGAAGAAGATGCTAAATTAATTCTTGAAGGTGACCCTAAAAATAAATTCTTGCCTTTCATTGATGCTGACAGTAACACAGTTAAAGTTATTTACAAACTTAAAGATGGAAAAAATTTCGGTTTACTAGAACCAGAAAACTAATTATTAATATATCTTTGAAAACAGATAAAAGACCTTAAATGTATGGTTATTATACTTTCATTTAAGGTCTTTTTATATTATTTAGAAATAAACTTTTTGCACATTCTACCTTTGTACTTTATACACTCTACTCTCACCATCATCTAATAAAAGTTCATAATCTTTTGCGCCTGTATATTCGAGTATCTTTTCTAAATTTTCGTCATAGTCTGATATCCAGCATTTAACATTTAAAATGAATTCTTTCTCATTATCTAATCCCTCATTATCTTTTAATACTTCCAAATCCCACGTATTAGTAATAAGAGTTTTATTATATCTTAAAAATTCTTCCATATCTTGTAGATGATTAAAATATGATTGCCCAACATATACTAATTTTAATTCTTTATATTTTTCTGCAATCTCTATTCTCTTTGAATAGCTTTTATACAAAAATTGCGGTTCATTAGTTACTAGTCCATATGTAGAAATTCCAATGGTTATAATCGTTAGGGTTACTACTCCTACATACTTTAAAACAACTCTAGATTTTTCTAAATTTTTTTCATTTTTATTAGCACTTGCATATTTTACTTTCAAAACATTATCTACTACGTATCGAATTATATTCGCTCCACTAGCAACTGCAGCTATACATATTATTGGAATTGTTAGTGATATATATCTAATATTAACAAATGGTGCAATTTTTGCAACTATTAAAATAAATAAGATTACTGGTACACTTATAATTAATGTCATAGTTTTATTTTTCGTTTTTACTAATTTAAATATTAATAGTAAAAACATTGCGACAATTATTATATATCCTAAAACTTTAGGAATGCTAAATGCATAAAAAACAAGTCCTATATATTCTATAAGTCTTTCAATATAACTTGTATCTACTACTCCCCCTGCAGCGCCTCTATATGAAAAGAAGATATGATATATTGATGCAGGAAATATAATTATTCCAATAAGAGCTGCTTTAATGTGACACCATATGTATTGTTTTAATTCTGTATATTTTTTCTTTTTTATCATAGTGACTGCTACAACTATAGCTAAAAGTACTACATAAATGCAAAAATAATATTGCGTTAGAAAGCCTAATATAATTGTTAATACTAAGTTTCTTTTAGTTTTTTTATCAAATTCAAAATTATTTTTGCATATTTTTATTGTCAAGTATAGATAAATAAGTGCAAAAAATGTAACCATCATATACATTCTTTGAAATATTACGGTTGAAATTCCTCCCATGCTTAAGCCATATAGTAATACAACAATCCATGATAAATTATCTTTACCAAAAAGTTTCATAATGTTTCTTATTGCAAAACATGTACCTATATAAAAGAAAAGATTAATTGCAAAAATAATATACTTTGAAAATTGATTTAAAGCTATAGATGAAACAAAATGAACGGCCATATAAAATAGTGGTGGATGAACATCCCTACTTTGATTATAATATACTGGATAGTAACTTAATATCTCATCACTTGATACTGTTACATAATCCTTCGCTTGTTCCTTTGTCTTCCATATTGGTGTTTCATTGCTCATCTTTTCGCCTAATGCTTCACTAAATTCAGATTGATGCGTTATGTAATACACAATATTTTGTATCATTTTTATTGGATTTTTATCATTTATTTTTTCATCCATTACTTGGTTTAAGGAATCTTTTTCAGCAAATGTACAAAATAGATTGTCATATTTGTAATTTGATGAACCATACGAAAATATCTCATCTTCATGCCATCCATTCTTTTGCGTAATAAATACGCACATAAATATTGATGTTATAATAACTGATATAATAAATATTATAAAATTATTTTTTTCATTCTTCGTTATTTTCTCCATCTAAAACTCCAGTCTTTTCCTTCTTTTTTGATAATATAGCTAGACTTGCAATAGGAATTAGTATAACTATATATGGAATAATGTATCTTGATTTTGCTTCCCATAATATATGAAATGCAAATCCTCCTATAAAAATTGTTAGTAAAAATATTATATCAAGTGAGATATTCTTTCTGTTTTGTATTAAAACAATTATTGAAGTTATACATATTATTAGTAATAGTGTTTTTTGATACATTAATAATGGTCTTGTTATATTTTCCATTGGGTCATTTTCTTTTGTTAAATTGCTTCTAACTGCTGAATAGGTATTTTCTGCCCACATAGAAGTTATTTTTTTTGTGTAAAAATCTAGTGTGTATGTTGGATTTTCTGCAAAATAGTTTAGTCTTTCTTTTATTCTATTTTTATATTCTTCACTAACATTTTGTGGATTTTTTAAGGCATTCTCTCCAATGTCCTCATTATACCAGCCATTTCCTCTCCAACTCTCTTCCATTGCAATTAATAAAAAACTGACAGTAGGATATTTTTTATCCTTATCTAACTCATATTTACTTAAGTAATAATTTTCGATTAAAGTTGATGGAAACATTGATATAGCTACATAAGCTACTATAATTGCAAAACTTAACAAACTTTTTTTCCAGTTTTTATCTTTCAATATTTCTTTAAATAAATTTAATAACAAGTAGATTACTGTTGCAATAATAAATATCAAGCTATTCATTCTCATCATATATGCTACCATTGTACAAAAAGACGCATATATAGGATATTTTATCGCTTTTTCCTTTGTATATTTCATCATAAAATATACTGAAAATAAACATAGTGCTAATCCTGGTGTGTCTCCATAAATAAATGTTGAAAGCATTGTAAGTGATATAAATGTAAATATCAGTGTAAATAGCATTATGTTGTTTGTTTTATATTTTTCGGATAATTGTTTAGTAATTTTATATAATGCTACAACAATTCCAATATTACCTATTACATTTAAAATTCTTAATAATCCAATTCCATCAAAGTGAATGATTCTAAAAAATATGCTAAATACAAATGCTAGTGGAATTTGTTGCTGGTAGGCTTGTATGTATTCCCTTAATGGAATTCCTGCATATGTTAAATTGGGTAAGAATTCCTCTAAATTATTTCTATAAAATGTTTGTGCTAAGTTACATATATGAATTTGGTCCCCTACTATTCCTGGTCTTACAAAAATTATCCATGCTATGTTAAATATAATATATATACTAAATGTTATTATAAATAGCCTTTTTCTAATTTTCTTTTTTCTTTCATCTTCTTGATTTTTATATAAATATTCATCAAGTTTTCTGGTTCCCATAAATATTAGTATTCCTAATAATACAAGTCCCATAATATATATTATACTATTTTGTGTTATTACAATATGCTCAGATGCATCTAAGTTTGCTGTAAATACTATATTTATAATTGTAATTATTGACAAGAATAATATTCCTAGTGTATATATTATTTTCTTCATTTTACTTCCTCTTTCATTTTAAAATATATGATTTTGTACTTTTGATAGTTTTTATATTTATTTTACTGAACTTGTATGCTTTCTTATATTAAAAAACCCTTAATGCGTATTTCATTAAAGGTTTAATTTTCATTATTCTGATTTTTTTGCTGTTTTAGTAGCTGATTTGCTAGCTGTAGTTTTTGTAGCTTTTGCTGTTTCCTTTTTCTCTGTTTCTTTCTTAGCAGTTGCTTTCTTTGCTACTGGTTTTACAGCTAATTTCTTTTCAAGTCTTGATTTTTTTCTTGAAGCTGCATTTTTAGAAATAACGCCTTTTGTTGAAGCGTGGTCTATTTTTTTCTTAGCTTTTGATAATAATTCACTTGCATTTGCGTCTTTATTAGCATTTGCTGTTTCATATTTCTTTATAGCTGTTTTATATTCTGATTTTATCATACTGTTTTGTAATGTTTTCTTTTCTGCAACTTTAACTCTCTTCATAGCTGATTTAATGTTTGGCATTTTCGCACCTCCCTTTAGTAAATATTAGTCTTCAATATTGTTATTATAGCATTTATTTTAACAATGTGCAAGTGTTTTTCAATTATTTTTACGTATTTAATGGATTTTTTTGCATATATTTTTTCTATTAGCTTATATATCTTTATTGTTTTAAAAAAATTTACACTAGATATGCAAAACAAAGAGCACCGGTAATACCGGTGCCCTCTGTTACAGCTGTACATAAAATTTTATGCGATTAAAAAGAATACTCATTCTTTGAAATCCCCCTCCCTTTCGGGAGTAATTGGATGGTTAACTCAGGTGTTGCGCAGCTTCAGGCTCTTCATCCTCTTCGACTGCGTTCTCCAGCTTAGAATCTTGCTCGTCAGCATCTTCGTCACTGCCTTCGTCTTCCTTCCTTGGTTTTTCCGGAATCTCCTCATCATCTCCATTCCCTACTTCCTCAACAATCGGGTCATTCTGCTCTGGTTGAACAGGCTGAACAGGTGTTACAGGTACTTTGGGAGTTTCAGGGATTACGGGCTTCTCAGGCTCCTCAGGTTCTTCTCCTTCAACATTAGTGCCTGGGGTCACAGGCGTTACTGGTGTCTCGGGGTTTTCAGGTTTCTCAGGATTTTCGGAGTCCTCGACTTCAACATCGGTTCCTGGGGTCACAGGTGTTTCTGGCGTCTCAGGGTTTTCAGGTTTCTCAGGATTTTCAGAGTCCTCGACTTCAACATCGGTGCCTGGGGTCACAGGTGTTACAGGCTTCTCAGGTTCTTCTTCTCCTTCAGCCTCTTCTGTGTAAGTTGCTGTATAGGTTGCATTTCCTGTTGCAGCTATCACTGTCGGACTCCAACCTGCAAAGGTGTACTTCTTACCATCAGAATTAGGTCTTGTCAGATCTGTAGGAGCATTAGGCATTTCCCCCTTATTTACTGTAACTGTTGTTGTACTTCCATCATAGTCGACAAAAGTAATCGTGTACTGCTCTGGCTTAGTTACTTCTCCACCATCGTCTTCTTCCG
>CAQYCU010000022.1 GCA_948919095.1 uncultured Clostridia bacterium
ACAATTTATTGTTTAAAAGATTCACATAAGGGCATAATAATAGGGAAACAAGGTTCAATGCTAAAAAGAATTGGAACTTATGCAAGAGAAGATTTAGAAAAGATGCTAGGAGATAAGGTAAATCTAAAACTTTGGGTAAAAGTAAAAGAAGATTGGATAAATGATTTAAAAATGGTAAAAAGATTTAAAAATGAAGATTAGTTTTTTAAATAATATCTCCATAAACTAAATCACTCTTACAAAACTTTAAGAAAAGGAGATACTTATGTTGAAACAAATTGCATGGAATACTTTTAAAAATACAGGTGATATTAACACCATGATGGAATTAATGAAATTTGAAAAGGCAATGAAAAATACAGACATAGTAAATAATTCAGAGATAATTAAAAACAATGTAATAAGAAATAATAAAGAAATAACACTAAAATAATCGAAGCAATCGAAGGGAAATACTGTATGGGAATAATAAAAACAAAAGGAATAATACTTGCACAAAACAATATGAGTGACAATGACAAAATGGTTACAATACTCACACCAGATTTGGGAAAGATAGGATGTGCTGCACGTGGTGCTAGAAGACCTAAAAGCAACCTCATGTCGGGAACACAGTTTTTATGTTTTGCAGATTTTATAATCTATAAAGGAACAAGCAGTTATAACCTAAACTCAGCAGAACCAATAGAAATATTCTACAATATTAGACTAGATATTGATAAACTAAAATATGCAGTAGAAGTAGCTAAGATTGCAAATGATGTAACTGAAGAGAATGAAGGCTCATACAGGATACTACAACTTGTATTAAATACATTATATATGATATCAGAATCTGAAAAAGAACTGGAATTTATATTATCAGTATATAAACTTAGACTATTAAGTATAATAGGGTTTAGACCAATTATTGAAAAATGTGCTAATTGTGGAAAAAATGAGGAGCTAAGATATTTTAGTTTTATAGACAATGGACTAAAATGTAAAAAATGCAAACCACAAGACAAAGGGGCAATCGAACTATCAGATACAACCATAAAAGCAATAAGATTTATAATAAAAGCAGAGCCTAAAAAAATATTTTCATTCGATATATCAGAAGAAAATAAAAAGCAATTAAGATTACTAACAAAAATATATTTAGATAAATGTATTGAAAAAGAATATGATTAATATTGACAATTCATAAAAAGCTATGCATAATATAAATAAGAAATGAGAAACACAAAGTGTGTTGCCAAATAAAAGATAATAACCATTCACTCAGTCAAAAGCAGAATGGTTATTTTTTATTGCCTATAAAACAACAATAGAGTTTATCTTAATTTCTTATCAAAAAATCTATTTAAAACGACAGAGAGGAGACAAATTCCAAAAGTTAAAAAATCTAGTAAAGATAATGTAGAATTCTGTCGAACGATTTTTGTTGACAAATGGAAAAATATGGTATATAATAAGCACATATTAAATCAAAAGAAAATTTTTATCGAAAACTCAGCCTTTTAGTTTTATAAAAACAAAAGAAAATTAAAATCAAAATTTATTAAAATCACAAATGAAAATCCAATAATAATTAAAGAATTTTCCAAAAGAGACGTAAATTACTGTATAGACGAAAACTTGAAATTTTATAAAAATAGTAGTAATATAAAGGTATTCAAAAAAAGTAGTAAACACTTACTAAAAGAGCAATAGATTGCTACTAAAGAAAAACATTTGAAAAATAAAAACACTATTTAAACAAAGAAAGAGGAGAATTATGTATTTAATAGTTGGATTAGGAAACCCAGAGCCTACATATAGTAAGACCAGGCATAACATGGGATTTGATGTCATAAACAAAATCGCAAAAAAATACAACATAGAAGTAACCAAAAAGAACTTTGAAGGATTATATGGACAAGGTGAAATAAATGGAGAAAAAGTAATACTTCTAAAACCACAAACATATATGAATGAAAGTGGAAAGTCAATAATAAAAGCGAAGAACTTTTACAAAATTCCAATAGAGAACATTATTATTATATATGATGATATTGACCTAGGAGAAGGAATTGTAAAGCTTAGAAAAAAAGGAGGAGCAGGAACCCATAATGGTATGAAATCCGTTATTGCACACCTAAAAACAGATAATTTTATTCATGTACGAATAGGAACTGGAACTCCAATATTTAAAGAATTATTAATATCATATGTTATAGAACCGTTAAAAGAAGAGCAATATAACAAATTAATTCCAGCAATAGATAAAGCATCAAAAGCAATTCCAGACATTATATCTGAAGGAATTGACAAAGCAATGAATTTGTATAATTAGCTTGAAAGGAGTATTTACAAAACAATGTACAAGCCATACAAACTAGTAATATGTAAGAATAATGAAAATGCAGATATATTTGTATATAATCAAGGAAACTTAGTAGAACAGTATCAAGAACAATTTGATAATAAAAGACTAGAGGGAAATATCTATTATGGAAAAGTAACTAATGTAGTAAAAGGAATGCAGTCAGCATTTATAAATATTGGAACAGACAAAAATGCATTTATACATATACATGATATTCTTCCTAAAGACGAAAATCTTGCAGAAAATGAAGCAAAATATAATATATCAAAAATAATAAAACAAGAGGAAAACATTATCGTACAAATAAAAAGAGACTGTAATAATAACAAAGGACCAAGAGTTACAAAAGATATAAAATTAGTTGGAAAATATGTAATATTGATGCCATTTTCAACCTTTATTACAGTATCAAAAAAGATAATTGATATAGATGAGAGAAAACGCTTAATTACAATAATTACTACATATATGAACAAAAACAAAAAAGTATATGGAGCAATAGCTAGAACTTCGGCAAAAGGACAAGCTGAAGAACTGATAGAAAAAGATTTATCAGATTTAATTGATAAATGGAACAATATATTGAAAAAAGCAAAAAACGCCAATCCACCAGTGGAACTCTATAATAACAATGGAATTATAGGGAAGTTAATAAGTGATTTTCAGCCAATGGGTCTTGAGATAGTAACCAATGATAGAGAAATAAGTGATTTCATTAAAGAAGTAGATAAAAATCAAGAAGTTACGATTGATAATTCATTAAATGAAGAAATAGACCGAAACAGAAAAGTATATTTGAATTGTGGAGGATTTATTACAATAGATGAAACAGAAGCACTTACTGCAATAGATGTAAATTCAGGAAAATTCACAGGAAAAGATAACTTAGAAGAAACAATTGTTAAAGTCAATTTAGAAGCGGCAACTGAAATTGCAAAACAAATTAGGCTACGTGATTTAGGTGGAATAATAATAGTTGATTTTATTGACATGGCAAAGCGTGAAGACATAGAAAAGGTTCGAAATAGAATGCAAGAAGAAATAAAAAAAGACAGGTCCAAAATTCAAATATTAGAATTTACAAAATTAGGACTGTTAGAAATAACAAGAAAACATATATTAGGAAAATAAGGTGCGTTAAGCCGCACCTAAAAAAATAAACATTTGATGGCAAAATATGGAAGGGGAAGATAAATGAAAAAGATATCAAAATTACTATTAAATCTAATCTGCATAGTAACAATTATAATAATTATTCTAGGAATATCATATGTTATTCAAATAACAATAATGAACAAAAAGTATGCCAATGTTTTAGGATATTCATTATTTGAAGTTTTAACAGGAAGCATGGAACCAACAATTAATATAGGAGATGACGTGTTGATACAAATCACAAAAGATATACAGAAAGGAGATATTGTAGTATTCGATAATAAACAAAACGACAATTTTATTCTACATAGAGTAGTTCAAATTAATGAAGAAAACGTAGTAACAAAAGGAGATAGTAACAATGTATCAGATAGAGCAATATCAAAAGAAGATATAATCGGGAAAACTTTAGTGATATTTCCAAAGTTAGGAAAGATACAAGAATTCTTTAGAAGACCTTATATATTCATACCACTAGTAGACATAATAATAATTTCAACATTACTAGTAAATTACAGGAAAAATATTTATAAAAATAAATATTTAAGAGGTAGCAACAAAACACTAAAAACAGAAAAGAAAGGAACATTTTAATATGACAAAAACAAAAAAAGAAAACAATGCAAGATACAAAATTTTAGTTTTAAGTATTACTGCAGTATTAGTAATATCACTATTAGCAATTACTTCATATGCAAAATATATAACAACAATAAATGCAGATGGAAGAGCACAAGTTGGAAAATGGAGCTTTAAAGTAAACGAAAGTGACAATAATAATATTGGAGAAATAAATTTAGGAAGAAAATCATATACAGCTGAAACTATAGCAGATGGAGAGATAGCTCCAGGCACAAGTGGAGAATTCACAATAGAGGTAGATGCGACAGGGACGAAAACAGGAGTTAATTATACTGTAGGATTTAGTAATATACAAAATAAACCAACAAATCTATACTTTAAAGTAGGAAACACAAAATATTATGATTTTGACAATCTATCAACTTCTTTGGCAGGCATAATAGATGCAAACGACCCACAAAAAGTAAAAGAAATTAATATATGTTGGGCATGGGATTACGAAACTGGAGCAGATAATGAAATATCTAAAAACGATGAAATTGATACAGCAGATGGAAAAACAGCAAACTTATTTTCATTTGATATAGCAGTTACTGGAACTCAAGTTATGCCTACATAACAAAAGAAATATTTAATTAATATTATACAACTTTGCATGAAAATTTGCTACCTCGATTTTCTTGCAAAAGAAATTTTTAGGAAGGAAAAACAAAAATGAAAAAGAAAAAAGTAATATATACATCTGTAATTATCACAGCATTAACATTTATTATGGGGAATATAGTATTTGCTAAATATTACAATAATCAAAATATATCAACAGTAGCTAAAATAGCACCACAAATAATAGAACTATCAAAAGAAGGAGAGGATAATAAAACAATAACATCAAATCAAGGAACAGAATTAATATTAAGTGTTTCAAATTACAAAGATGACAAAATTAGCAAAGTAGGGCAGAACTATTATTTGCAATTTTATTCAGAAGATATTGATATATCAAAAGTTAAAATAATTGCTACAATGAATGGAGAAAACATAGAACTTGAAAATATGAAAACTAAAAAAATATATATGAAAGCAAACAAAAAAGAAATACACAAATACAATATAAAAATTACAAGTAACTGTAATGAAGACGTAAAAGGAAATATAAAAGCAAAAATAATTAGTGAGCAAATAGAACCTAAATAAAAACTGCTAACTAAGTGTTAAATATAATTTAATAAACATATAAACCAAAAGGAGTGAAATTTTAATGAATAGAAAAATATTATCAATTATATTAATAATATTTATATTTATATCAACGTATAATTATGTATATGCAAAATATAAGAAAGAACAATATATTCAAATAGCAGAAGTAAACATAGAAAAGACACCAATAAAAAGAAAAAAATATATTTTAAAGGTATATTACATGAATGAGGAAACTAACAAAGCTATGAAAATACAGATATCAGGTGTATATGAGGGAGATAAATACGAAGTAGAAATGTTAGAATTTGAGGGATATACATATTCGCATTCCAATGAAGCATTATCAGGGACTATGCAAAAAAATCTAAATGTATTTTTATATTATAAAAAAACTTAAAATATAAAAGCTCTTGGGATACAATGAAATATAAAAGTTCTCATTGATTATATCAACAAGAACTTTGTAGAACAAAATTAAAGTAATTTTAAAGATTCATTTGCAAATTATTAAAACTTATTTTAATTCTTTAGTAATTAGTTTCATTTCCTCACTTCTTTTAATTTTTTGAGTAGTAGTTTTAATTAAAGGAACATCAGTAATCATGACCTTTCTGATATATTTATACGCTGGCATCTGTCTATTAATATTAGTTTTAATATCTTTAGATATTTTATCATAATAAAAATTGAATTTATCAGTTTCATCATCTCCATCAAAAGGAAAAGAATCTTTAATTTTATCAATATCATAAACTATTTTTACATATAAAACAATATCTTGATTACGAGATTGTTTATTATTATCAATATATCCAAAAACCATACTTTCAACAACATAAGGTAATTTATTTATAAGAGATTCAACTTCCTCTGGAAAAATCTTTTTACCATTTTTAAGAACAATCATATCTTTTTTTCTACCAGTAACAAAAACAAAATTATCCTCGTCAATATAACCATAATCGCCTGTATGAAACCATCCATCAACAATAACTTCATTAGTTGCTTTATCATTTTTATAATATCCAAGCATAATAGTTGGAGTTTTAGTAATAATTTCGCCAATACCATCTTTATCAGGCTTATCAATTTTTATATCAACAGTAGGCAAAGGAAAGCCAATTGAGCCAACCTTTTTTTCAAAACTATTTTCACCAGCGATAACAGGAGCAGTTTCAGTTAATCCATAACCTTGATGAATATCAAATCCAAAATCATTATATCCCTGGAGAGTTTCCTCATCCATAGCAGCTCCACCACTAATAATAATTTTAAGTTTTCCACCCAATCCATCAATAATAGACTTAAATATCAATCGTTTTACCCATATAGGAAAATGTCTAAATATTTTTCTCATATGATTTACAAGATTAGTTTTTCCCTGTTTTTCAATAGTTGTCCATATTTTTTTATACATAATTTCTAGCATAAGTGGAACACATACAAATCCAGTAATTTGATATTCCACTAAGTTTTTTTGAATATATTTCAAACCTTCACAAATAGCAACAGTATACCCACAAGAAGTACCAAAAAGGAAAGTAGTAGTATTTTCAAAAGTATGATGAAGAGGCAAGAATGATAAGAATTTATCACTTTCCTTAATTTCTATCATCTGGCTTAAAGCATACAAATCCATACAAATTGCATATTGAGAATGCATAACTGCTTTTGAGATAGAAGTTGTACCAGAAGTAAAAATCATTATATACATTTCATCTTCTTTAATTTTAACTTTGTTGTAACTATTATGACTATACTTTTTTCCATTTTCAAGTAGCTTATCAAAGTCACCATTATCAAATCCAAAGGTATTAAATTTAGTATGTGACTTTTTATATAAATTAATTACAGCTTCGTATGATTTTGAATAAAAAATTCCATCAGCTTCAGAACGTTCAATGAGAGAAATAATTTCATTATCAGGTAATGACTTATCAAGAGGAACAACGCAAAGGCCAGCAGTTGTAATCGCTAAGTATGAAACAAACCATTCATAACGATTATCAGCAATTATACAAATACGCTTTGAAGAACTTTTTAGTAATGCAGTACCAAGGCTTTCAATATCCTCAGCAAATTTCTCATAGCTAATTTTTACATGTTCAGTATCATCATGGTTTCTTTTATATTCAAAAGCAATATTTTTAGAGTATTTATTTTTATATAAACCAACTAACTCTCTAAAATTATTCAATTTCTGTCCTTCATAAAGCTTATTCTTCATATTTGTTTTTATCCTTTCTAAGGCATAATGTAATCTTATATATATAAATTATAATTATGTTAAAATCTGTAAAAATTACAAATCAATAATTAAATGCATTATATAATAAAATGACTTTAAATTCAAGAGGTTTAGTAAAATAACATTACATAAAAAATTAAAAACGTTAACAAGCTAATACTTCAATATAAATTCACACAATTAACAAAATTGAAATAAAATATATAAGATAAATATTATCAATATATTTTAAGGAGACCAACTATGAAACTAGGATTATCTCTAGCTGGTGGTGGTGTAAAGGGTGCAGGACATATAGGAGTACTAAAAGCATTTGAAGAAAAAAATATACACATTGATTATATATCAGGTACCTCATCAGGAAGTATAGTAAGTACGCTATATGCTATTGGATACAAACCAGAAGAGATTTATCACATATTTAAGAAATACTGCAAGGAAATAAATTATATAAGTATAGGAAATATATTAAAATTAGCACTTGGACTAATTTTTAAAGGTGAAATTTTAATACAAGGACTAAATAATGGAAATAAAATTGAAGAATTAATGAGAAAATTATGCAAAGCAAAAGGTATTAACAATATAAATCAAGTGAAAATGCCACTTCTTATGCCAAGCGTTGATTTACAAAATGGTAAAGTGTACATTTTTTCATCTAAAAAAAGCAGAAAACCAAATACTGATAAGGTTATTTATATAGATGATATGGATATAGCAAAAGCAGTTAGAGCAAGTTGCAGCTATCCTGGAGTGTTTAGTCCATGCAAATACAAAGGAAGAGAACTAATTGATGGTGGGATACGTGAAAATGTACCATGGAAAGAGACTAAACTTATGGGAGCTGATAAAGTAATAAGTGTTATTTTTGAAGAAGAGCTTAAAGAATATGACTATATTAATATTATAGAAATTGTAAGTTCATCAATACACTTTTTATCACAGGAATTAGCCGATTATGAAATGTATGGAGCAGATGAAGTTATAAAAATAAAAACTAATCATATTTCACTTTTAGATAGTAGTAAAATAGATTACTTATACAAATTAAGTTATAAAATTGCAATGGAAACTATAGAAAAATAACTGTATTTTAAAAAATACGGTTATTTTTGATATAAAACAAACTTTTTTCACTAAAAGCCTTGACAAATAAGTAAAAAAAGTGTAAAGTATATATGCTTTACATTTAAAGTTTAAGGTACTCTAAAAGGAGAAAAGTTAATGGAGAAACATATTGAAATAAGTATATTATGGCAGATATATGGGAAACTCTTAACTGAAAAACAATACAATGCTTTAAATGACTATTATAATGAAGATTTATCCTTAGCAGAAATTGCAGAACAATATGACATATCAAGGCAAGCAGTAAGGGACATCATTAAGAAAGGAGAGCAAAACCTATTCGAATACGAAAAGGTACTACACATTATGAAAAGAACACAAGAAAATGAAAAAACAATTCAATTAGTACTTGCACAATTAAGCGAACTAAAAGACACATCATCAGACAAGAAAATTGAGAAAGTATTAAATGAGGTACAAAAAGAATTAAGCTATATAGTTTAATCTTTATGTACTTTAACAAAAGAATAAAAATTACATACAAGGAGGAAAAATAAATGGCATTTGAAGGACTATCAGAAAAGCTACAAGCATTTACTAGAAAACTTGGTGGAAAAGCAAGAATAACAGAATCTGACTTAAATGAAATGCTTCGAGAAGTTAAGCTTGCATTACTAGAAGCCGACGTCAACTATAAAGTAGTAAAAGAATTTATTGCAAATATACATGACAAAGCACTAGGTCAAGATGTATTAAAATCATTAACACCAGGACAACAAGTAGTAAAAATTGTAAAAGACGAATTGATAGAACTTCTAGGTGGAATTGATAGTAAGATAGCTTTTACCCCAAACCCTCCAACAGTAGTAATGTTAGTAGGACTTCAAGGTTCAGGAAAAACAACAACAGCAGGAAAACTTGCGAATTTACTTAGAAAACAAGGAAAGAGCCCACTACTTGTAGCATGTGACGTATATAGGCCAGCTGCTATAAAACAATTACAAGTAGTAGGAAAAGAACTTGGGATTCCAGTATATGCAAATGAAGCCGAAAAAGACGTTGTAAAAATAGCAAAACAGGCCAAAGAGACAGCAATAAGTAAGCTAAATGACGTAGTCTTAATTGATACAGCAGGAAGACTTCAAATTGATGAAACTTTAATGCAAGAGTTAAAGGATTTAAAATTAAATCTAAAACCACATGAAATACTATTAGTTGTAGACTCAATGACAGGTCAAGAGGCAGTAAATATAGCAACAAAATTTAATGAAGACCTTGGAATTGATGGAATTATATTAACAAAATTAGATGGTGACTCACGTGGTGGTGCTGCAATATCAGTAAAAAAGGTTACAGGAAAACCTATAAAATATGCAGGAACAGGCGAAAAGCTAAACGAAATTGAAGAATTTCATCCAGATAGAATGGCATCCAGAATACTTGGAATGGGTGATATGCTGTCAATTATCGAACAAGCAGAGGAAAAATTTGATTTAGAAGAAGCAGAAAAATTAGAGAAAAAGTTTAAGAAAAATAAAGACTTAGACTTAAATGATTATCTAGCACAATTAAAGCAAGTAAAGAAAATGGGCTCATTTTCATCATTACTAAAAATGATACCAGGAATGAACAAATACAACATAAATGTGGATGACAATGAGTTTAACAAAATTGAAGCAATAATATCTTCAATGACAAATGCAGAAAGAGAAAATCCAAAACTATTAAACGCATCAAGAAGAATACGTATTGCAAATGGTTCAGGAACTCAAGTACAAGACATTAACAAATTTATGAAATCATTTGAACTTACACAAGATATGATGCGAAAAATGAGAAAAGGAAATATGGACCCTAGAATGAAAAAAATGATGAAAAGTATGGATCTTGATTTAGAAAACATGTCAGAAGAAGACTTAAAAAAGCTAGAAAACAAACTAAAATAGTTAAATATTATAGTAATGAGCAATTAATACAACAAAGCCAATAACATAATGTTCATATACGAATATTTTATAAATATTTATAAATAATTAGGAGGTGAAAAATATGGTAAAAATTAGATTAAAAAGGGTTGGAGCAAAAAAAGCACCTTTTTATCACATTGTAGTAGCTGACTCAAGAGTAGCAAGAGACGGCAAAATAATTGAACAAATTGGAACATTTAACCCAATGACAGAGCCTGAAACAATAACACTTGACACAGAAAAGGTTAACAAATGGATACAAAATGGAGCACAACCAACTGATACAGTTAAAGCTTTAATAAAAAAAGCTACAAAATAGTGTATAAAGGGGGAAGAGCAAAATGGAAACTATCCTAAAAACAGTCATTGAAAATCTAGTTGACGATAAAGATGCCATTTCTATTGAAAAAAAAGAAGATGGAAACAGAGTTATGTTTGAAGTAAAAGTTGGACAAAATGAAATGGGAAAAGTTATTGGAAGACAAGGAAAAATTGCACACTCAATTAGAACTCTTATGAAATCAGTAGGAGCAAAAGAACAAAAGAAAGTAGACATAGAATTTCTAGATTAATACTTTATATAAAAAGGAATTGATATACTATGATGGAAATTGGAAAAGTTGTAAACACTTTTGGAATAAAGGGCGAAATAAAGGTTCTACCATATGTTAGCTATATGGAAAAAGTAAAGACAATTTATATAGCAAAGAAAAAAATAGAAGTAGAAAAAATTCGATTTCAAAAAAATGTTGCTATAATAAAAATAAAGGGAATAGATGATATAAACTTAGTCGAAGAATATATAGGACAAACAGTTGAAATGGAAGATGAAGATGCTCCAAAGCTTCCAAAAGGAACATATTATATTAAGGATTTAATTGGAATAGATGTTGTAACTGAAGAAGGAGAGCTTCTAGGAAAGTTAGATGATGTAATTACAACTGGAGCAAACGATGTATATCAAGTAGGAAAGATATTACTTCCTGCAATAAAAGAAGTTATAAAGGACGTTGACTTAGAAAATAAAAAAATGATAGTTCATATTATAAAAGGTTTAATTTAAAAAGTTGAGGCGTGAGCAAATGAAATTTGATGTTTTAACATTATTTCCAGAAATGTTTACTTCAGTAAAAGAAAGCATTATTGGAAGGGCAATAAAAAACAACTTAATAGAGCTTAACACTATCAACATTCGTGATTTTTCGACAGATAAACACAAACATGTTGATGACACACCATATGGTGGTGGAGCTGGAATGGTAATAAATCCGACAGTTGTATATGAAGCTTACAAATCTATTAATAATAGAGAAAATGCAAAAGTTATATATTTATCACCCAAAGGAAAAACGCTAAATCATGCAAAAGTGCTTGAACTAGCTAAAGAAGAACATTTGATTTTATTATGTGGACACTATGAAGGCATTGATGAAAGAGTTCTTAAAAAAATAGTTGATGAGGAAATATCAATAGGAGATTATGTATTAACAGGAGGGGAACTTCCAGCAATGTGCCTAATAGACGCAGTTGCAAGGTATGTACCAAATGTTATAAATGGAGATTCCACTATGGAAGAAACATTTTCAAATAATTTATTAGAATATCCTCAATACACAAGGCCATTAGAATTTGAAAATGAAAAAGTACCAGATGTGCTTATTTCAGGGAATCATCAAGAAATTGAAAAATGGCGATACAATCAATCATTGATTGAAACTTATACAAAAAGACCAGAACTTTTAAATAAAAAACAAAAAGAGCAAGCTGAAAAGTTAATAGCTCAAAAATCAGAAAATTAAATTTAAGAAAGGAGTTAATAATGGACGTTATTAAATCAATTGAACACGAACAATTAAAAAGTAAAGTTCCTGATATTAAAGTTGGTGATACAATAAGAGTTCATCAAAGAATTAAAGAAGGAAACAGAGAAAGAATCCAAGTTTTTGAAGGTATAGTAATCAAAAAGCAAAATGGTGGATTAAATGAAACATTTACAGTAAGAAGAGTTGCCTATGGAGTAGGAGTGGAAAAAACATTTTTAATTCACTCTCCATTAGTTGAAAAAGTAGAACTTGTAAGAGTAGGAAAGGTACGTAGAGCTAAATTATACTACTTAAGAGACAGAGTTGGAAAAGCTGCTAAGACTAAGGAAAACATAGGAGCAGACTTAAAGAGAGAGGATGTTATAGTAAAGGAAGAAATGCCAGCTGAAGAAGCAAAGGCTGAAACGACAGAAACTGTAGCAGATACAGCAGAAGCTACTGAAGTAGTAGAAGAAGTTAAAGAAGAAGCAGTAGTTGAAAAAGCTGAAGAAGTTAAGGAAGAAGAAAAAGTAGAAGATAAAAAAGAAGAAGCAAAAGCTGACGAAGAAAGTAAATAATAGATTAGTTAGTAAAAAAATGTAAAAAGCTTTGGGATATTTTGGATTTCCAAAGTTTTTTATATATAAAAAAAGCAGACCCAGGGTTAAGTAACCCTGGGATTGCTTGTGTACTTAGGAAGCGCGAATCAGATTGTAGCAGTCGACCATGCCGTGGCGCAGGTCCTTGCTGAGGATAGCGTTCTGGCAGGAGCAGTGGGGGCATGTGTGATTGTACAGGTTGCCGAAGATGAGAGAGCGAGTGAGCTCAAAAGCTCCAATCTTGTACTGGGTCCCACACTCTTCACAGGTGACAGACTGCATCGGATAGAAAATTTTGCCTTGTTCCATTATAATACACCCTTTCTTAATAAATTGTAATCGCAATGATATTGGTACTATTATTATAACACAATTTACAGTATTTGTAAAGCTCAGTGTCAGAAAATGTAAAAAGTAATAAAAGTGAACCTCAAAATAGACTCACTTTATTTTATAGTAAAATATTTATTGTTTCTTAATCTTAGGTTTTGAAACCAATGAAGCAATATATCCAAAGAACACAGCAGCAGCAATCCCACCAGCAGAAGCTTTAACTCCACCAATAAACGCACCAAGCAAACCATGCTCTTTTACAGCCTCTGACACACCTTTAGCAAGGTTAGCGCCAAAACCAGTAAGAGGAACGGTGGCACCACAACCTGCAAAATCAATAAGTTTTTTATATAATCCAAGTCCACCAAGAATAACACCAACAGTAACATAAACAACTAAAATTCTTGCAGGAGTAAGTTTAGTTTTATCAATAAGAATTTGACCAATAATACAAATAATACCGCCAACAATGAAGCAATAAAGCATTTTCATCCAATCAATAGTTTGAAAAAATTCCATAATATCTCCTTTCGTCCAATTAGTTACATTTCAATAGAAATAGCATGTGCAATTCCTGGAATACTTTCACTTTGTTGAGAAGAAGTAGCATTCATTAAAGCACCAGTACCAATTAAAAGTAATTTTCTAATTTGCTTTTCTTTCATAAGTTTGTACCAATATCCTGAAAAAACAGTTGCAATGCAAGCACATCCACTACCACCAGAATGAGTATCTTGATTTTCCTTATCAAACATGAGCACACCACAGTCGTTATAATTATTAGAAATGTCATAGCCTTTGTCACGAGCTAAATCAATAAGAATGTCTTTACCTATATATCCCAAATCGCCAGTAACAATAGCATCATAGTAATCAGGTGTACGTCCAGTATCTTCAAAATGAGTACAAAGTGTGGAAAGTGCAGCAGGAGCCATAGCAGCCCCCATATTATTAGCATCTTTAATACCAAGGTCAGTAATAACACCGTGGAGTAACATGCGTTATAAAAGGTCCATCTCCCATTTTATTTAAAACAGCAGCTCCAGCGCCAGTTACAGTCCATTGACTTGTAGGAGTACGTTGATTTCCAAGTTCAAGTGGAAATCTAAATTGTTTTTCCGCACTACAAAAATGCGAAGAAGTAGCACATAAGATATTATTACAAGCTGTGCTGTCAATAAAAACCGAACCTAAAATTAAACTTTCAACAAAAGTAGAGCAAGCACCGAAAACTCCAAAGAATGGAATATTGCTTTCACGAAGTCCAAATGATGATGAAATACATTGATTTAACAAATCACCAGCAAACAAATAATCAATATCTTTTGCTGAAACACCAGCCTTTGATAAAACAGTATTACACGCTTCTTTAATAAATTTGCTTTCAGCTTTTTCCCATGTTTGTTCACCCCAAAATTCATCATTAACACAAGTATCAAAATATTCAGCAAGAGGTCCATTTGATTCCTTTGGACCAACAATAGATGCTGTATTAAGTATATTAGCTGGAGTATCAAGTTTTAATGTATTTAAACCTAATTTTTTCATATAAAAACCCTTTCATCTTACTTAAAATTATTATAATTTATATTTTAAGCAAAAACGCATAAAATAAGTCCTAAAATTACAGATGCTGAGATACCATAAACTAGTACAGGCCCTGCAACAGTAAACATTTTTGCTCCAACTCCCATAACATAACCTTCAGATTTGTATTCCATAGCAGGCGAAACAATAGAGTTAGCAAAACCAGTTATAGGAATAAGTGAGCCTGCACCAGCAAATTTACCAATACGATTAAAAATATTTATAGCTGTTAAAAATGCAGAAAGACAAACTAAGCTGATTGAAACAACAGTACTGCTAGATGTTTCATCTAACCCTTTATAAGTACAATAAAAATAGATTAATTGCCCAATACAGCAAATCAAACCTCCAACCCAAAACGCATTAAAACAATTTTTCAAAATTGGCGAATTAGGGGATTTCTCGTTTACATAACTTTGATATTCTGCAGGAGTTTGTTTCATATCCATACTATTTTGCCTCCACCATAAAAACTATATCTAAATCAACATAGTATTCTGTCATTTTATTACCAGTAACTTTAGCACGTTGTTCAATAATTTTAACAGAAGTAATATAAGTAATAGTTTTTGCAACTTCCTCAATAGTGTGAACAATAGCATCCTTCCATGAAACAGTTGAAGTTCCAGTAACTTGAATGTGTTTTTCAATTCCCATAATAAACCTCCTAATAATAAATTAAATGTAAAATCTACGTTGTAAAATAAAGAATTTATATAGATTATTTCCCAAAAAAGTAAAATTATACAAAAAAATTATGAATAATCTTTACAAACATAAGTTTGTGTGATATATTGTACAAGTAAAATAATTGAATAAGTTACATAAAGTCAAAATAAAACAAGAGAAACGGAGAATAAATATGATAGCATATATAAAAGGAAAAGTAGACTTCAAGTCAATTAATTATGCGGTGATTGAAATAAATGGAGTAGGGTACAAAATATTTATGCCAACAAAATCACT
Source organism: uncultured Clostridia bacterium (assembly GCA_948919095.1). GTDB lineage: Bacteria > Bacillota > Clostridia > TANB77 > CAG-508 > CAG-793. The sequence continues at coordinate 15,861 of CAQYCU010000022.1, forward strand.
ACAAGAAATAGAAATAAAAAGCGAGATAAAAGTATTTACATATATGAAAGTATCAGAAGATGATGTCAGTTTATATGGATTTATGACAAATGAAGAACTAGCTATGTTCGAACTATTAATAAGTGTTGGGGGAATTGGAGCAAAATCAGCAATCAATATTTTATCAAATATAGAACCTTCAAAGTTTGCACTAGCAGTTATTACAGATGATGTGAACACATTGAAAAAATTACCAGGAATAGGACCAAAAACAGCACAAAGAATTATATTAGAACTAAAAGACAAATTAAAATCAGAACAAGCAGTTGAACTTCAAGATACTGAAAATACCCAGATAAAACTAAATCCAAATCTTCAAGACGCAATAGATGCATTGCAAGTATTAGGCTATACAAGAGTAGAGATAGAAAAAACATTAAATGAAATTAATATTAGTGAGATGTCTGTTGAGGAGATTATTAAGGAAGGCTTGAAACTCTTTGCAAGATAGTTTGAAAGGAAGAAAAGATGATAGATTACAGCGAACCACTGGCATATAGAATGATGCCAAAAACATTAGAAGACTATATTGGACAAGAAGATATAATTGGCGAAAACAAAGTATTATATAGAACAATAAAAGCAGACAGACTATCAAGCATTATATTATGGGGACCACCAGGCTGTGGTAAAACCTCGCTTGCAAAAGTAATAAGCAATACAACAAAATACAAATATATAAAATTAAATGCAGTAACATCAGGTGTAGGAGACATAAAGAACGCAATAGAAGAAGCGCAAAATCCATTGTTAAATCCATCAGGAAAATGCATTTTATTTATTGACGAGATACATAGATTTAATAAATTACAACAAGACGCATTATTACCATTTGTTGAAAATGGAACAGTAATTTTAATAGGGGCTACAACGGAAAACCCATATTTTGAAGTAAATAAAGCTTTAATATCAAGAAGTATGGTATTCCATTTAAAGCAACTAACAGATGAAAATATATTTACTATTCTAAAAAGAGCCTTAACAGCAGAAAACGGACTAAAAGACTATAGTATAAGCATAGATGATGACACACTATTAAAGATTGCTCAAAGCGCCAATGGAGATGTAAGAACAGCATTAAATACCTTAGAAGTTGCGGTACTTACAACACCAGTTGAAAAAGATGGATATATTACAATAACCGATGATATAGCCAAAGATTGTGTTCAAACAAGAAAGGCAATGTTTGATAAAAGTGGAGATTCTCATTATGACAATATTAGCGCATTTATTAAATCAATGCGTGGTTCAGATCCTGATGCAACTATATTTTATTTAGCACGAGCACTAAATGCAGGAGAAGACCCAATGTTTATAGCAAGAAGAATAGTAATACAAGCTGCTGAAGACGTTGGACTTGCTAATCCTAATGCCCTTATTGTAGCAAACTCTGCTATGCAAGCAGTTGCAATGGTAGGAATGCCAGAGGCAAAGCTAATCTTAGCAGAAGCGGCAGTCTATAATGCAGTATCAAAAAAATCAAATGCAACATACATAGCAATAAATAAAGCTTTAGAAGATGTTGCAAATACCGACACAGGAACAATTCCTATGCATATTAGGAATGCACCAGCAGAAGGAATGCAAAAAGAGGGATATGGAGTAGGATACAAATATCCACATGACTTTGAAAAGCATTGGGTAGAGCAACAATACTTACCTGATAAAATGAAAGGAACAAAATATTTTATACCAGATGATAATATAGACGAAAGCAATTTTCAAGAAAAGAAATAAAAAGTATAAATTAAAATGAAGTAACAAATAATGTAAATCAGTTATTTCATTTTAATTTTTATATTTATTAAGAAAAAACTTAGAATAAATTATTAAATAAAAAGTATATGCATAAAAAATAATTAAAAAGAAACACTAAACAAAACTAAGACTTTTTAAAAATGAATTAAGAAAACATTATCTAAAATTTATAAAGTTACATAAAGAAGGAGAAAATTATGCTAAATGTTTTGTTTGGAACAATCTCAGGAATAGTAAGTGGAATGGGAATAGGTGGAGGAGCAATACTAATAACTATATTAGTATGTTTCCAAAATGTAGACCAAAAAGTAGCACAAGCAACAAATCTATTATTTTTTATTCCAACATCAATTATAGCAACTATTATAAACATAAAAAACAAAAGAATACATTATAAGCAAGCAATACTTATATCAATTGCAGGTTGTATAGGATCTGCTGCTGGTGCTTTCGTAGCAACAAAAGTGGATACTAACATACTAAAAAAAGCCTTTGGAGTATTTTTAATTTTAATAGCCATTTATGAATTATATTTATGGATAAAAAAATACAAAAAATAGATAATAGTAATAAACAAAACATTAATTAAAGGAATAAAAAAATTAAGAAACAAAACAGAATAAGAATTAAATAACAAGGCATAATAATATAAAAGTTTACATTATTGTTGTAATAAATTGCAATATATTAACATTAAAAGGCTATAAAAAACATAACAAATTATAATATATTGATAAAAAACTTATACAACTATTGTAAGAAAAAATTATTTTATTAGGAGGTTATTATGAAATTTGTAAAAGGAATGGTAACAGGAATGGTAATATGTGCTGGAGCTGCAGCTTTATATGCTGAATGTTGTAACATGGACACAAACAAGATGATGAAAAAAGGCAAAAAGATGATGAAGAAATTAGGAATATAAAGAGCATATAATATGTAAATATGTATGGTTTTACTTACATATTTACAAGAAAGACGGCATCCCTATATTAGGGACGCCGTCTTTGCCACTTTGTGTTTTACCTGTTAGTTATAGTTCCAATAAAACTGTCGAGTTCTTTGTCAGAAGGGAAGATAAGTGAAAAAGAAACTGTTACTAAGGAAGAGTTTGCTGGATGATACGTATTCTGAATAGGAATTCCTCTAAACTCGCTTGCTTTTTCAATTATTTCCACAGCATTCTGGAGAAGAACAAATTCACGATCCTTTGCTGGAGTTGTGCCTGTTGCTTCTATGATAGGAAGAATGCCTTTCCGCCTGATATTCCAATAGAATGGAACAATAAACATTGTAAAAACCTCTTTTCAAAATGTGTTAGATATATTATACTACAAAATTCGATAAATTACAAGTTTTTACCATAAATAAAAAATCCCTAATAAATATAATAATCAATTTTGCAATTAGAAAAGATTAATAGCAATTTAGAAAAAAATCTAAATACCTATTGACAAATGAAAAATAATAATGATATAATCTATTTAGATATATATCTAAATACTAAAAAATAAGAACACCTAAAAGGAAGGAATAAATTTATATGGGAATGTCAGAAACATTAAAAGCCATAAGCGATCCAGTAAGAAGAGAAATACTAGAACTATTAAAAGATGGAAGAAAAACAGCAGGGGAGATATCAAGTCAGTTTAATTTAACAGGAGCAACAGTATCATATCATTTATCAAACTTAAAAAAAGCAAATTTAATAACCGAAACAAAGCAAAAGAACTTCATATTTTACGAACTAAACAGTTCAGTATTTGAAGACGTTTTAGTATGGATTTATAAGTTAGGAGGAAATAAAAAATGAAAAATAAGAACACATTAATTTTAAGTGTAATTGTATGTTTATTACCTATGATATTAGGAATTACACTTTATAATAAGCTACCAGAACAGATGCCTATTCACTTTACAATAAATGACATACCAGATAACTATGCACCAAAGAACTTTGTATTATTTGGAATACCTATAATTATGGCTATCGTACAAGCAATATGTATCATATTTACAACTAAAAAAGTAAAAAATAATGAAAAACCAAAAATTCTAAAAATAATGGAATGGTTCATACCAATTATAACAGTATTAATATATACAATTATGATAGAAGTGCCACTTGGAAGCACAGTATATGTTGGAAAAAGCATCTTATTAATATTAGGAATATTATTTATGATTATAGGAAACTATATGCCTAAAATGAACTATGCAATAGCAGAAACTATGATTCACCCAAAGCCTAAAAATGAAAAGTCATTTAGAAAAATGACAAAAACTATGGGATACTCATTTATTACAATTGGAGTAGTAATGATTATACTTATTATGTTTGTATAAAACAGACGAAAAACAACGGTGCTTAAATGCACCGCTGTTTATATATTTACGATAAATGATATTTTACTAAAAATGGTGCACCCAGAGGGATTCGAACCCCCTTCTGCAAGTTCGTAGCCTGCCATTCTATCCAATTAGACTATGGGTGCATGCAATATTAACATTGATTATTATACATTAAAATCTTTCCAAATTCAATACTTTGCCAAAATATTTTTATCATATCTATATGTAATGCCATATTATTAGAATAACTACTATAATTACCTAAGTAATATATTGTTAAAACAATTTTAATATACATATTATAATTCTATAAAGAGAGTAAGATGTACTGAACCCAAAAAATTGGACATTTTTTGATTAGGTACTAGGCAACTTG
>CAQYCU010000023.1 GCA_948919095.1 uncultured Clostridia bacterium
CTATTGCTACATTGCCTTTTACGTCTGAGCCTGGTATCTCACTTTTTATTAATTCGTCTAAAAAATCATCTTGATTATATTCTGGATTTATATTTTTTTCATACTGTCCATCTGCTAATAACACAGTTTCTAATACTTCTCTTGCTTTTGCTTCATTGTACTTTGCTCCTGCATTTTCAGCTCTATTAAATATTCCCTTGTCACTAAATATTGCACTAAGTGAGATAGCTGCAAGAATTATTAATACGATTAGGGTCACTAATAGTTCCATATATAAAGTTTTTATACTTTTTTCTTTAATAATTAATTTAATAGTCAGACTTGGATTAGCCTGACTATTTTTATTTATTCAATTCTTCGTTTATCTTTATTGCAAGTTCTTCATTTATTCCCTTTACTTGTGTAAGTTCATCAATGCTAGCTTCTTTTATCTTTTGAACACTTCCAAATGTTTTTAATAAAGCTACTTTTTTTGCTGTTCCTATCCCTGATATTTCGTCTAACTTTGATTTTGACATTGATTTATCACGTAAAAATTTGTGATAACCTATAGCAGTATTGTGTACTTCGTTTTGGAAATTGGTTATCAAGTTAAATATTTGTTCTGATATTTCTATTTCATTTCTGTTTATGTCCATGAGTGCTCTAGTCTGGTGTTTGTCGTTTTTTACCATTCCATATACTTTAATGTCTAGTTTTGTTCCTATCTCTTTTTCGACATTTTCTATGGCTTTTAATGTTGCTTTTATTTGTGTTATTCCACCATCTGCTAGTATTAAATCTGGCAATCTTCCAAATCCCTTACTATATTCATATTTTGATTTTGTTTCTTGTGAAAGTCTTTCAATTTTATTTTTCGTGTCTTCTGTTATTTTTATTAGTTCATTTTTCTGTTCTGTTTCATTGTTATTTCCAAATATTCTTTTTTCTATATTATTTAAATTAATTGAATGCCTAAGCCTTCTAGTTATAACTTCTTCCATACATTTAGGGTCATCTTGCTCATATACTGTTTTTATTCTAAATCTACGTGATAGATTTTTCTTGATTAGACCATCTATCATTACACACATTCCAGCTACCATATATTGTCCTGAAATGTTTGATATATCAAATGATTCTATTTTTCGTGGCAAACGTTCTAATCCTAGAGTATCTTTTAAATCTACTATTACATTCTTATTTGCTTTTTTCTTGTTGTCAAGTGTAATTTTTGCGTTATTTTCTGCCATTTCTACTAATTTAATTTTTTCTCCCTTTTGTGGAACTTTTATCTCAACTTTTCTATCAGCTTTTGATGTTAGCCATTCCTCTAATAATTTTCTATCTTCAAAGTCAGCTCTTACCATTACTTTGGGTGGTATTATGTTTTTTGAAGTATAGTATCTTTCAATAAATTCTTCTGTAATTTCGCTATCTTCTTCATCATTTAGTCCTTTTAAAAAGAAGCAGTCTCTTCCTATCATTTTACTATTTCTTATATAAAATATTTCTATGCAGATTTCCGCATCATCTCTTGCTATTCCTATAACATCAATATCGTTATCAGTAATATTAGATACTTTTTGTCTTTGTGATATTCTTTCTGTGGCAATTAGCTCATCTCTAATCATTGCTGCTTTTTCGTATTCCATTTTTTGTGATGCTATTTCCATTTCAGCTTTTAATTCTTTTTGAACATTGTCAACTTTTCCTTCTAATATTGATATAATTTGGTTTATTTGTTTTCTGTATTCTTCTTTTGATATATATCCCATGCATGGTCCACTACATTTTTTTATATGATAGTTTAGACATGCTCTGTCTTTGTATTTGAATGCTTTACATTGTCTGATTTTGAATTTTGATTTTATAAATTCGCACATTTCTTTTGCTGCGCCTGCATTTGCATAGGGTCCAAAATATCTTGCCCCATCATTTAATAATCTTCTTGTTATATATATGTTTGGAAAATCGTCTTTTACATTTATTTTTATATATGGATATGTTTTGTCATCTTTTAAAAGTACGTTAAATTTAGGCATGTTCTTTTTTATTAGGTTGCATTCTAATATTAAGGCTTCTGCCTCATTGTCACATACTATATACTCAAAATGGTCAATTAACTTGACCATGTTTTTTATTCTTTGTGTTTTGTTTGTTTTTCTAAAATATGACGTTACTCGTCTTTTTAAAGAAATTGCCTTGCCTACATATATTATATTGTCATTTTTGTCATGCATTATATATACTCCTGGCTTTTGAGGCAATTTTTTTAGTTCCTCTTCAATATTAAATCCCATAATGTTTTTCTTTCTTGTTTTTAATAAATATTATTATTTGTCTTTTACTTTATGATTTTTATGCTCTTTTAAATGGTTTTAAAAGGAAATTTTTTATTCTATATTTTATAACTACTTTTGTTACTATTTTTCTTTTATCATTTATATTAAATTCACCATCTTTTCTGTCCATTCTAGCTTTTTCTTTTGCAATTTTTTTTCGTATTTCACTGGTCATTTTCCCCATAATAAATTGATGCCTCCTTCAATCCTAATTAAAACACAATTATGTTTTAATTTATTGCATTTTCTCAACCTTAACATCGTAAACATTCCTAATCTCGTCAGCTGAAGTAGTATTGATTTGTACTGTGTCTCCTGCGTCTACTGGTGGTATTGAACTTATTATATATCCTAATTCTGTTCCATTGTCATCAAGAAATTTTATCATTACCTTTGTTCTTTGTGTGAAATTTGTATTTGAGTTATTTGTTACAGTTCCAACTAAGCGTGTTCCGTGTTCATAGGTTAGTTGGTAGTCAGATATTGTGAATTCATCAACTACTTTTTCTTCTTTTATTTTATTGCTTTGATTTGTCAAAACTCCATTTTCGACTTTTGTATATTTGTCAAATTTTAGTTCATTTAGATTGTGTTCTGTTGGTGTATTGTCTATTATAACGTCATTTGGGTCTTTATCAAATATAAGTTTTTTTACTAAAATTATTGATACTACTGCTATTACTAGCACTACTACTATACATAAAATTATTTTTAATATATTGTTTTTCTTTGGCATTTTTTTATTCCTTTCTTATATTTAATTTTCTTTGAATTTTTTATTATTAGCTGCCTCAACCTTTATTTATAAATTTCATCTTACTTCTTTAGTATATCAGTATTAATTTAGATTTTCAAGTCAAAACGTTCATTTTTATAATTAAAAAAGTGATATAGCTTTTTACTATATCACTTCATAATTTTTAAAAATAATCATACATTCTTGTAATCTAATCCTTTTCATCCGAATCCCTAGATATTCCCGGTATGTACCGTTCTAGGCTTGAGTTCATACCTTTTCCGCTCTAAGTTTCCTGACATTACAAAATTAATAATTAGTAGTGTCCATAAATAGTATGTTCCTGTCATAGTATCATTTCCATTAGTAATTATTCCATCACTTGGGCAGTTTTGTGTAAATAATGTTACATTTGGTTCATTTACTCCATCATCTTTTCCCCATAAATATTTTAGTGACGTTACTGTTTCTTTCGTTTCTTCTACTGCTATTTTGGTTGTGTTTTGTGGTATATCATATGTTTTCGTTTCTTTTTCTATTTTTTCCCATCTAACCATAATTCTATCCTGTTTATTCCTCTTGTTGTTTCTACTCTTTTTACTTTGAAAGTTGCTTTCTTTCCATTTTCTGTTAGTGTTGGTCCACTTATTATTTCAACTGTTGGAAATACCAATTTATCTACTTTTCCCAATGTTCTTCCTATTTTGGGTACACTTCTATCTAGTTCATAAGCATACTTTCCAATTATTGCTACATCGCCTTTTACATTAGAGCCTTGTATTTCATTTTTTATTAAATTGTCAATAAATTCATCTTGATTATATGATAGATTTGTTTGCTTCTCCATCTGTAAGTAGCACTGTTTCTAACACAACTAGTTCAATTAATATAGTCTTTAAAATTTGTTAAAAACCTCATTTGTAATTTAATGCAAATGAGGTTTTTTTACTATATAACTTTTATTTCTTAGCCAATATTCTTGCTAAATGTACTCCAGAGCAAGATGCCATCATAAGCCCACGTGTTAGTCCTCCGCCATCTCCGATTGAGTAAAGACCAGATATACTTGTTTCAAATTGATTGTCAATTTTTAATTTGTTACTGTAGAATTTAATTTCTGGTCCATATAATAGATTATCTGGATTTGCGAAACCTTCTACTACTTTATCCATTTGTTTTATAAATTGCAAAATGTCTGTCATTGTCCTATATCCTAGTGCAAATGTGATATCTCCTGCAACTGCAGCTTTTAAGGTTGGCTCTACTTTGTTATTTTTAAGCTCTTCTTCCCATGTTCTTTTTCCTCTGTAAATATCTCCAAGACGTTGAACTACTACATTTCCGCTTCCAAGTTTATTAAGGTTTTTTGCAACATTTCTACCATACTCAATTGGTTTATTAAATGGATGATTGAAATGGTGTGATACTAATATTGCTAAATTAGTATTTGTGCTCTTTTTGTCTTTATATGAGTGTCCATTTACTAGAGTTAAATTATTATCATATACTTCAGCTGATACAAATCCGCTTGGATTTTGGCAGAATGTTCGTACCTTGTCGCCAAATGGATATGGTCTTCCTATGAATTTACCTTCATACATATATTTGTTTACTTCTTTCATAACTTCGTTAGGTAGTTCATATCTAATTCCTATATCCACTATTCCTGGTTCTGTTTCAATTTTATGTTTTTCACATATATTTGATAGCCAGTTTGCTCCTTTTCTTCCAACTGCTAAAATAACATTTTCTGCTAAAATTTCTTCTAGCTCTGCATATTCATCTTCTGCTTTTGATGAGTCTTTTATTTTTACACCTTTTATTTTATTTTTTTCTATAACTAAGTCTGAAACAATAGTATTGAATTTCATTTCTATTCCATTTTCTTCAAGGAATTTTTCTATTTTTCCATAAAGTATGTGGCTTTTTTCTGTTCCTAAATGACGTATTGGTATACTTATTAAGTTTAATCCATTTTTCTTTGCTTTTCGTTGTAATTTTTTTATTTCTTCTTCATGTTCTATTCCTTCTAGTTCTTCTCCTGCACCAAATTCTAAATAAATGTTGTCTGTATAGTCTATTAATTCTTTTGTCTCTTCTACTCCTATATAATCATGTAAAACTCCACCTACATAAATGTCATCATCTTCTTTATTATATAGCGAAAGTTTCCCATCTGAAAAGGCTCCTGCTCCTGAAAATCCACTTGTTATGTTACAAAATGGCTTACATTTTATACATTTACCCATTTTTTCAATTGGGCATACACGGTCTTCTACTCTTTTCCCTTCTTCTATTAACAATACTTTTTTCCCTTTGTTTTGCTTGACAATTTCATATGCTAGAAATATAGAACTTGGTCCCATTCCTACTACTACAATATCATACTTCATTTACTATATGTTCCTCTCTATGTGTTATAGCTACATATCAAATTTGCTATAATTTTCACATTCCTATCTTATTATAAAATTATGATTATTGTCAAGTTGAACTTGATAATTTATAATACCATTGCCTTTCCAAACATTGTAATGTAATCCATAATGCCCTTTTTATTTACTGTTCTATCTACCAAAAGGTCAATACTTTGAATAATATTCTCCCCATTTTTTACAACAACCGTTCCTATTTTTGTGTTTTCCATTACAGGAGCTTCTATATATGTTATAGATTTTATTTCAATTTTTATTTCTTTGTCTGTTGCTATTTGTTTTATTGGAATATTGTCTAATTTTGTCTGAATTTGAGATGATGCTTTGTATACAAATATTCTATTTTGGTTTATTTTTTTCCAATTTTCAAATTCTTCATTTATTTTGTCTTTAAGATTCTCCATTCTATATGTCTTAAATGTATAGTCTATTAATTTTATTGTATCTGCCGCTCTGTCTTTCCTAGTGTCTGCAATAAGTACAACTATTATTAAGTCCATATTATTTCTTTTTACTGATGTTACTAAACATCTTCCAGCGTTGTTAGTAAATCCTGTTTTTACACCATATACTCCTTCAATATTACTACATAGTACTTCGTTTGTATTGTTTATTTCTCTAGGCGTTCCATTTATGTTTATAGTTGCATTCTTTGTTCGAACTATTTCGACAAATTTTGTGTTTTTTAGAGCATAATCGGTTAATTTTGCAAGCTCTACTGCTGTTGTGTAATGTGCTGGGTCGTCAAGTCCATGTGGTGTTACAAAGTGTGAATTTTTTAGTTCTAATTCTTCTGCTTTTTCATTCATTAGTTTTGCAAAGCCTTCAATGCTTTCACCTACATGTAATGCTAATGCAACTGCAGTATCATTTCCTGATCTTAATAATAATCCGTAAAGTAAATCATTTATAGTTATTTTATCATTAACTTTTAACCCCAGCCTTGACCCTCCAACGTTTGCTGCTTTACTTTCAATTATTACTTCTTGATTTAAGTTTTCACATTTTTCTAATACTATAATTGCAGTTAAAATTTTGGTGGTTGATGCCATTGCTGTTTGTTTGTTTTCATCTTTTCCATAAATAGGCAACTTTGATGCTCTGTCATAAATTACATATCTTCTTGAATTTATGGTTGGTTTACTTGTTCCGCTTATTGTCTAAATTACTTGATACTTCTTCAATGCTTTCACTAATATCTATTTGTTCTTCTTTTTCGTTATCATCATCTGCTAAGCTTACAATGCAAGTCGAAAATATAATAGTTATAATCATAAAAATTATGAATATGCTTTTATAAATTTTGCTCATTTCTCCTCCTTTTTGTTTATTATTTATACTTTTTCTTATATCATAAAAAATCATCTATCTAACAATATGTTAGTAGATGATTTTTATTACTTTTATTTAATTTACTTGTTTTTACGTTATTTCTATTATAAATATTCTTTTGATTTATATGTATGAAAATTTATAAATCAATATTAAAACTATAATTTCTTATTATGCTATTATCACTATTTGATATTATTCTTACTGTATTAAGCCTAAGCTGTATTGGGTCATTTTCATCATCAAAATATTTTCTAAAGATAAAGCTCATTGTTTTTGTTTCGTGTGGCTTTACTCTAAAAGTATTATTCGCAATGTTCATTGCACTTCTAAGTTGTGTTCCTAAGTTTAATTCTACCTCTTTGTTTGTATCAAAATTTGCAATTATTATATTATTGTCTGTTAAGTTTGTGATTGTTAAGTTATATTCTTCTCTACTATAGCTTAATTCTTTTGAAGCTACATTTACTTTTAAGAAAGCGTCTTCTTTCTCAGCTCCTATTCTTTCATTTTTTATATAATTGTCGCATGCTATTTTAAAATTGTCGTTGTCTTTTATTAAAGCAATTCTTTCTTCATGAATTTTGTATCCACCTGTTGTTCCACTAGCCTCAATGTCATCCATTATCCCTAAAACATAAACATAGGTATTATCAATATTTGAATAGTTTTGTAAATAATATACTTTGTTTTTATCATATATACTGTCTATGTATTTTTTAAAGTTTTCAATGTCATTCATATATACATAATGCTTGCAATCTTCTGTTATTAAATTATATGCTTTTTCGTACTCCTTTGAGTTACAATAGTCAAAATATTCTTTTACAACAGCGTGTATCTTTTTCTGATTACTAGCTGATACTTTTTTTGTATCATCCATTATTGGAGAGTTTAAGTCATGTTTTAATAACTTTATTTCTTTTGGTTTTGATATAAGATATTGATTAAGTGTAAATACTATAAACCAAATTGCAAGTACTACTAAAGTTGGCTTTCCATAGCTTTTTATGAAATCGCGAACTGCTAGTGTCATTTTTGCTTTAAAGTTCATTTGTTTGCTCCCTTCTTAAAATTTGCATTTTTTGTTATTGTTCTTATTATATTTGCATATTTTTTTATTTACATAATTTATTCTAAGTTAGTTTGTGTATCTATTTCTTCCCCTTCTCCTTCTTTATCTGCTTCAACTTGGAAGGAAACTTTATAGTCATTTGCACCATTTTCTCTAATTACAATTCTTTGTTCAAAACTTTCGAACTCAGTATTAAGTACTTGTGATATTTTTACTTTTAGTACAAATATCTCTCCACGTCTTTCAACATTATTGTATGTTACTGCTATATTTTTTTTGGGATATTTATTCTTTACATATTCTGTGAATTTTTCAATATTCTCAAAATAGTTGTTTTTAAAGTCATCATTTAGGCATTTGTATGCTTTTTCGTATCGTTCCTGTTCTACAAATTTTAGAAATTCTCCACAGTACACTTGTATCCTTTTAGTTTCACTCATATCTGCTATTTTGCTTATTATTGTGTTTTCTTCTTCTTTTTCTTTTAGTTGTTCTTCTGTTAATGATGCCATTTCCCTTTTTTGTTTTTCTTTTCGTATTCCTACTACTATAAAACTAGCAACTATTGTTAAAATAAGTATTGAAATGGCTATTATTATAATTTCTTTTTTCATTCAAAACTCACTTTCTTAATACTTTATTCTTCAACTTCTGTTGTTATTTTTATCTTAGGACTATACTCATTAATTAAATTTTCAGAATTTATCACATGTATATCAATTTTTATGGATTGGTCTGTTTCGTAATTTATAGTTGTTCTAAATGATGTATATGTTTCATTTGATTTTATTGTATTTGGGTCTGCTGTAAATCCTACATATTCTGGATTTTTTGACCACGTTACTCTTACTATTTGATTTGTTATTTTTAAATAGTCTTCTCTACTGCATATTCCTATTTTTACAAGTTCTTCTTTATTTAAATCATAGTTTTGTAGTATTTTGTTTAATGATAAATTCTTACAACTTTCATATATTTTCTTTGCATTTATAACAACAGAACTTACTTGATGAATTACTTCTTGTTTTGTAACTGGGCCATTATACTTTGAGAATATATCTTTTAATTCATCATATTTTTGAAATTCTATCTTTTCTTCATTTTTATAGAAGATTGTTTTTAGTCTAAGTATGTTTGCATCTGAGTATTTTAGTATTAATTCAAAGCTAAAGTTATCTGTATTGTCTTCACATGTTGTTAATTCTATTATTGGTGCTGGCATATCATTTTTGTTTTTCTCTGTTATATTTGATTGTATGTCTTTACAAATTAATATAAATTCGTCTTTTGAATATATCTGCATATGATTTACTTCTTGCGTATGATTGTCATAATACTCTGCTATCTGTTCTTCACTAAAATTCTTTATTTCTTCATAAAGTTTTGGAATATGATTTACTATAAATTTATATAAATTTCTTTCAAACATTCCCCTTGTTACAGTTCCATGGTAAAGTTGCATTAACTCTTTTGTATTACGTGGGGATATACGTAAGTTTTCAACATATTCTGGTTCCTTACTTTCGTTTGCACTGCTCGGTGGGTCAAGTGGATTTATATTAACTGTATTGTTTCCTTCATTTTGAATTACATTATATAGCATGATTAGAGATGCTATTAGTGCTAAAATTATAATTATAACAAATATAACTATTTTCTTCATAGTATTATCCTTTCGTTAAATATAATAAATAGTGTAAATGGTTGATTTTTATTTATCAACCATTTAAAGCACTAATCTTCTTGTACACATTTTCCGCCTTGTAATCTATAGAAGAAGTTTCCTCCTATATTTCGACAATATTTATTCCAATCTGAAGGTTGTCCATTATCTCTTATAATCCAATTCTTAACTTTTGATATATATGGTTCCATATATGTGTAGAAACAATTAAATCCATGTGAACGTTTTCCACTATCCAAACAATCATCGACTGCTTTTATAACGTCTTTTTTGTTAGTTGCTGCTAGTTTCGATTTTGGATAATAATTCAAGTATGAACCTGATGAATATGTTGACCATTGTCCTTGTGCTTTTATAAGTCCAACTAATGAATCGCTTCCTGCAAAACCTGGGTCTCCTAGTCTATTTGCTAAAACAGTTACTACTGCTAGTGCATCAGTGTATACGTTTCCAGCATTTATTTCTGCTGCTACTATTGCATATACTAAATCTCTATCATCTCCAACTTGTGCATCTGTTACTGCTTCTCCTGTATGTATTCCTACTGTTGAACCTCCATTTGTACTTGGTATATCAGTTCCCCCTGTTGCTGTTCCTTTTTCTTCTTTTATAGTTTTTCGTACCATTTCTTCATTATAAATTGTATAGTTTTGGTTCATATAGTCTTCAACATCATCATCTATTGTTTCTTCATTATCTCCTGTGGTTTGCCCTATATATGATTTATCTTCATATTGCATAACTATATTTACCTTTTGCTCTGCTGTCCCTATTACTTGTCCTCTTGATACTGTTCCTGAAGCTGTACAGTTTACACCTTCTATAATCATTTTTTTGCCTTTTACAATATCTTTATTTATTCTATAGAAATCATTTTCGACAAATTTCTTTGTTAATATTTCGACTGTTCCTGGGTCTGTTTTGCTTGGATTTGATTTTAAGCTGTCAAATTGAATTACTATTTTTCCGTCTTCTGATGATATTGTTCCATCTCCAGGCATTATAAATTGCTCGCCTGCTACATCATCTATAACAATTCCATATTCATTAGTATCTTTTGATACTTTCCATTTTTTATTGTCACTTCCTGTATAAAATGGCCATAATAGTACTTGTTTTAAATCTTCATTAAGCTTATCTCTTTCTATACGACCTTCAATTGCATCACTTGTTGCTAATTCTTTTAACATTCTATATATTGCGTCTGAGTCTTCTGTGTGTACTTGTTTTAGTATGTTAAATGCAGTCAATGTGTCAGATGGTGTAGCAAATCGAGGTTTTTCTTTTTCTGGCAGATTCCCATCATATTCTGTTTCATCGTTTGTATTTAGTTGCCAGCCTTCTCCATTGAATATGTATTTGTATCCTGCGGCTTTTCCTCTGTCTAAAAGCTCTGCTTTTGCAATTGCATGTGCTCTTTCAATTGTTCCATCATATTTATAATATTCTTTCCTAAATAAATCTGCTATATATTGGTTTGGTCCTTCTACATATGGCTCATTTACTTGATAAAATATACCTGTTCCATCTTCATCTGTAAGTAATGCATCATTTATTGTTATATTATAGTTTGCAAGTGCTGTTCCTTCTCCATTATACTTAATATCTTTTATTGCTTGTCTACTTGCTCTGTAAACTCCGCCTTCGCCTACTGTAAATTTGATATCTTTATAATACCAGTGTTTCGTAACACTTGCAATATATGGTAGCTTTGCTTTTTTTACTCCATCTTTTCCTAAATTTACTAAGTCCATTAATTCTTGTAATTCTATCGCAGTTACTCCAGCAAGTCCACTTGAACCTGAGCCTGATAATTTTGTCATACTACTATTTGCTCCTGAATTTAATCCAAAAGCATTTTTTGCTGCATTTGCAATGTTGTTATTGCATTTATATAATTGTGTTAAAAAATTACTTATGTCTGCACTATTTCCTCTATGTGCATTTAATCCATCTAATAAAGTTAATAGTTTAGCTTTTTTATTTGTATCGGTTTCATTAATATATTGTGTACTTACTGCACTTATTACACTATTATAATATGCTTTTTCCACGTCTTCTTTATGATATGTTTGTCCTCCTGGTGTATTGATTTCTAGTTGTGTATCAAAATTAATTGATACATTTTGTAAATTGATATTTACTTTTGTATTAAAGTTTGTATCTGTTGCTATTTCATAGGTTAAGTCTGGCATTCCTGTTGCTAATTGTAATGCTATAAATAATTCAACTGGTCTACCATATAGTGATGTCCAGCCTGATAAGTCATAGCTAAATACATTTCCAAATTTAAATCCTAAGAAACTGTCTGTATATAAAACTAATTGTTCTGCTTCTCTGTTTATCTCTGCTTTACTATTTCCTTCATTTATATTTAATAGTCCTGTTGAATATGAGTTTGGTCTTTCTGGTAGCATCTCAAATGCTCCATCTCCATATATTGCAATAAGTGAATTTATTGCATTACTCAATTTTGCTCCAGTTGACTGCAAATCTCCCCATATACTATATCTTGAAAGCTGATATGTTTCTTCACTTGCTGAAATATAACTATGTAAATAGTTGTTTCTATATTTTACTCCTATTACTGAGTCTATTTGTTTAGTTGCTCCTTTTTGGGCTGTTGACTCTGAATCATCTGCATATTTTACATCTGCAAATCCATAACCTTGTACATCATATCCTTGATCTTGTAAATATTGTGCTAGCTTTATTACATCATCACTGTCAACGTAATCAAAATCCCCTGTAATAAATCCTACAACACCTCTCCAGAAACTTTTTCCTGTTTCTTTTAATTTTCCAATAAACATTCCCGGCATTGATGATAAGAAACCATATAAAGCAAAAATATACAAGATGATAACAACAGCAATTAATACATATATTAAAATAGGTGCACTTGCTGCAAGTTTTGATATTAGGTCTGCAATTTTTTTAGAATTTTTTGCTGCTTTTGCTGCTACATCGGCTGTTTTTTGTGCTGCTTTTTTTCCTGTTTCTTTTGATTTCTGATTGGTTTCATTTACATAGTCTACGCCGTTTCCATCATCTTGTTGGTTTGCCATTTTTTTCACCTCTTTTACTTACTGTTGTTATTATTTTCCTTCTCTTGTATATTTTTATGTTTAACTTTTATTTCTTATGGATTTGTTCCTCCTCCAGAACCGCCTGTTGGGTTTTGGCCCCCAGTTGGTGGTGGAGGTGGAGTTTGTCTTGGTCTTCTTGGTGGTGGTGTCTGTCTTGGCTGTCTTTGTCCTTGTTGTCTTCCTTGTCCACCAAATCCCCATCTTCCACTTCTTCTTGCATTATTTATTCTACTTGCTGTACTTTTTATGTTTCCAGCAAATCTCATTGGTGCCGAAGTTTCACTTATTGCACCTGTCTCAATTCCATTAAAGTCATTATTTAGTGCTTCATTTCTATCTTCTTCACTCATACCATTTTTTTCATAGTTTGCTGCCATTCCTCTTAATGCTGCTTGTAGTGCTTTTTCATCGTCTGTTAGTGGTCCTTGTACGTTTCCTGTTAGCATATCTACTGCTTTTTGACGTACTTGTGCATTTACTTGGTCTGCTGTAAAATTTGGATTTTGAGTTGCTATTGTATTGGCATAATTATTGTATGCTCTTGCAAGGTTTCTACGTCTTTTGTTTGTTTCTGATTTTTGTATTCTCTTTGACATTGCTCCACCAGCAAGCATTCCACCCTGTATCATACCTTTGTCAATACTGCCTGTTGCTCCTAATCCAAGCATTGCTCCTGTTAGTGTTGTTCCATAGCTTAATCCCGTTTTTAGCCATTTTCCAGCTGCATTTCCTACAGCTCCTAATGCTCCTCTTGAGTTTCTAGTTCCGCTTGAACTTCTTGTTGGTGAACTGCTTCCTGCTCCTGAACCTCCTACAGGTCCAGAACCTGTGCCACTTCCTCCTGTGCCACTTCCTCCTGAGCTACCTCCTCCACTTGGAGTTGGTCTACTAGAATTTCCTCCTTGTCTAACATTTGTTGAACCTTTTGAGGCTGTTGTCATGCTCTTTTGTGGGTCAGCGAATTTATTGTTTCCTCCGCCTCCGCCACCTTTGCCTCCGCCTCCACCGCCAGATTTGGCTTTAGAAGCTAAGCTAATAAGTGTTGCTCCACCAACAGCTGATGCAAGTGTATCTGACATTGATTGGCTTTCAAAGTGGAATATGTGTTTAATTATTTTTTCAGATGTTAATACGAATATTAACATTGCTATTGCTATTACTATTGCTTTTAATGAATATCCATTTTGTAGTACTGTTATTGCTGTTTGTCCTAATGCTAAATATGTAACACATTGGAATGGTTGTATTAATATGTTATATGAAAATTCTTTTAGCCAGGTATTTAGTGCTTGTGATTTTGAGTCTCCCATTTTATCTATTGAATATGTTACTGTTACAAGTGGTGCTATTACTATTAAAAATGCTATTGTTATCATACGTTTTACATATGCTATTAAGAATAAGAATGTTACACCTACTAATAATACATAACATAGTGCGCTTCCAAGTCCTTGTGTAAATCCTATTGCTAAGGAATCTGAGAACAGTTGGTCCATTATTGTATCACTTATTTGACCATTACTTCCTGTAATAGTAGATTTTAGTATATCAACCAGTATATTATTTGCATTTACAATGGCTACCATTAAATAATGTAATACAAATAATAACGCTAGTCCTGTTATCCAGTCAATTAACATTTGTTTATATTTTGCTTTATCTTCTGCAATTGTTGATAATGCCATTCTAATTCCTACATATACTATTATTACTATTAATAGTACTGCTGCTAAATTGCGTATACTATAATACCATATTGAAACACTTTTTCTAATTTGGTCAACTGTAGAATCCCCTGAATTTAGTTCAAAAAAGTTTACTCCAGTTAATGTTACATTATTAAATAATATATCTGCTACTGAAAGTGTTCCTATAAGTCCCTCTCCAACAACTGCATTCATTATCCAAGTTAGAACTTTTCCTACTATTAATGGCATTATTTTTACTGGTAATACTAATATACCTGCTAAACCATCTAGTATTGCAGAAAATGGGTCCGCGCTAGCACTTGGAGTTGTGGTTGTTGGTGATGCTGTAGTTATTAAGTCTTCTCCTACTGCTTCTGTTGGCAGAGTTCCACTACTCATATTAATTTCAGTTGCGAAACTCGCAGGAGTAATTGCAAGGCTTGCATAAAATATTTGGAGTAGTAATACTATGGCTATTACTTTTTTAATTATTCCCTTCATTATTAATTCCCTTTCATTTTGGAGTCTGGTTTAGTTCTTTGGTATATTTGCTTTAATCTTTTATTGATTTTTTATCTCTATGCTTTCATAGTATAGTTTATTTAAATCTATCTCTCATTTCTTGCATGAATTTATTTGGGCTTTTAAGTTTTTTCTTAGTTTGTTTCATATATCTGTAATCTGTGTCTTGCATTTGAGTCATTTGTGATGCTAAGCCCATATTTTCTTGTGATACAAGCTCAGATTGAATTCCTTGTGAAAATATGTTTGCAACTTCTTGTCTTGTATAATGTGTTGTATATGTTTCCTGTGCTTTTTTTATTCTTTCGTCTGGTGTTAATTGACGTCTTCTTGACCATTCGTCCATACTTCTACTGCGTGATTCATCTCCTAATGGTTGCTCACTTGTTGGCGCTTCATATGTCCTTGTTATTCTTCCATGTTCATCTATTCCTCGTGCTTCTGCTTGTTTTGCTGCATCTTCCATGCTCATCCACTCATTTTCACGCTTAATGCGTAAATTCTTTTTCAACTCTCTTATAAGTAATTGTCTTTGTGCTCCTGATAAAGTACTGTTAGGGTCAATTGTATCAAAAGATGCATTTAATATGGTATCAATATTATCAGTGTTTATTATTCTTATATCGTGTTTTGTCATATAATCATTGATTGCGTCGTCAATAATTGCTGTATTTCCATTTACTGAACTTAAGGCTAATAGTTGTTTTATTGCTTTTTGTCTTTGTACTGCATCCATTCCTTCTAATTCAGTTTGAATTCCATCTTCAAATCTATTGTGTTGACTTACTGATTTTACTGTATCCCCTAGTTCTTCTATCTTTTTGTTATTTTTTTCATATTCATCACGTCTTTTATCATGCTCTACTATTGCTGCTTTTATTTCTTTTGGTGATAACCCTACCATTAAGGCACCTGCTGTTAAGTTTTGTGTCATTAGTGCTGTTCCAACTGTGAATTTTCCTACACCAAGCATTGTACCTAGCAATACATTTTGTTTAAAGTATTGTTCTCTTTGTTTTTTGTATCGTTTTTTCTTTTCTTTTTTGTATTTTGTAATAGTCTTTTTAGCTTGTTTTGCTCTTTTAGTTAGGTTACCACTTGCATCTCTTTCTCTTGTTGTTTTTCTTAATTCATATATTGCACGCTTTTCATCACTTAGTTGTCCTATAGTACTTGCCAATATGTCATCTTTTTTATTTAATATTGCATCTTTCTTTTGTCCTACTGCTCCTAGTATGTCAACATCTGTTGCATCTTTTAATTTTCTATTTGCAAATTTACCTAACGTTCCTACTCCGCTTCCAACTTTCTTTGCAGCTTTACCTGTTAAGTCAATAGCAGTTTTGGCATAATGATAATTTAAATAAGTTCTTAAATTTAGAGGATTCTTTAGAGGCTTAATACGTCTTCCTGTATCTTCTCCTTCAAATTTTAATATACTTAATATTACTTCATCAAATTTTAATATTTGCGATAAGAATACTAATGCTATTATAAATCCTATTATTGAATTTGTTCCCAAGTCAACAGCAATACCTATTAATACAGTGTATTCTAGTGCATGAATTGATTGTATGAATACATTTGTTACAAAATCGTGTAGCCAATCTTTATATGCTTTTTTTCCTTTTCCAGTTGCATTGTCTAAAGCATATCTTGCTATTACAAATGGTGCTGTTACTACTAATAATACTATTTTTAATAATCTTTTTGTATAAATTATTAAAAATTTTATCCAGTATATAAACAAGATTATATACATTACTGTTCCTGTAAATCCAATGCTCAAACGTAAGTCATATGCTCTTGTTTTTATTGTGTTATAAAGTATGTTTTCATGTGCAGTACTATTTGATGGATCAAATAATCCTACTATTGTATTATTTAAGTTTAGTACTAAGAATATTACATAGTGCAGTATAAATACCATTGCCATACATTTTACCCAAGTATATAGTTGTTGTTTGAAATCTGCTTTTCCTTGTGCTGACATTGTAAGTGCCATTCTTAGTCCTGTATATATTAACATTACTAATATCAATATTATTGATATATTTCTAAAACTTACATACCATCCTGCAATTAAGTTTCTAATCTTTTCAAGAGTTGAGCCTGATTGTAGCTCTACTCCCCCTGCTGTCCCTGATAAAATGTTGGGGTCTAGAAGTGGTATTCTATTATATACTATATCTTCTATTGTGTAATGAATATCGTCTGTTATTTGTTCAATTTGAAGTATTACTCCATTTATTAAACTTTCAATGTTTTCTATTGTTCCTACTATTGCTATTTTTGTTACTGTGAACATCATTCCAAGTATGTAATCTATAAAGTTTTTTATTAAGTTAAATACCCATTCTAATGGTTTTACTGTGCCGTTATATGTCATTCCCTTAGGATTTCCTTTATATCTAAAATCTCCTAAGTTGTCCATATCAGGTATTGTGTTGTCTATATCCCATGTAACTGGTATGTTAAGTCCGTCTGAAGGGACATATGTATTTCCAGCATTTCCTCCTTCTGGAACTTCATTTGGTACATATAAACTTACCATATCACGTACTATCCCATCAATTTTTAGTGAATACATTTGATGGGCGTCGTCCGTATGTGCAGGGTCACACACCCATAAATAGTTTTCGTCTTGTCCTACTACTACCATATAGTGTTGATAAGATGTCCAAAATGTTGTTACTTTTGGCTTTACAAATACTATTACTGGCTTTCCCTCTGATAATGCTTGTCCCATACGCTCTTTAAATTCTTGTTGTGTTCTATTATCATACCAAGTTCCGTGTTACTCCGTGTCTTGATAAAGTTGTGCTTATTCCAAATGAGCCATTACTTTCTTGTAATACTTGTCTTGGATTTAGAGTTACTCCATATCCTGATAATAGTATTGAACACGATGTCATACCACAACCTGAATTACATATTGTACTATCCCATGCTGGTATGTAGTCATCTTTATAAAATCCTCTTACTTGATAATAGTGTGTATATGTTACATTTCCTACATGAATATAGTATTTAAAACCTGTAGTTCGTGAGTCTGCATCTGAGTAGACTTGTTCTCTTGTTATTCCTTCTCTTGCTGGAGTTGGTGTTGCTGTTTGGATTGGCGTAATTGTTGGTATTGGTGTGAACGTTGGTGGAGTTACTGTTATCCCTGGTGAAACATATTCTCCTACTTCATTTGATATTGTGTTTCCATTATTTATTCCTACTTCTGTTGCAAAACTATTAGAGCTTATATTAAAAAGTGGAGAGATACACATGTACAATATTAATATTGATATGAGTATTTTTTTGATTAGCTTTGTCATTGTATCTCTCCTTTCTTTATATTTGATTAAGTTTTTGCCCAACTATCTGGTTTCATTAATTTTATGTCTGATGCTGATTTAGAGAATTTTGGTGGTCCACCTAATACTATTTTTATTATTATTTTCTCTAAATTACTTAATGATGCTAGCAATATTACCATTAATAATGGTGCATCATTTATTAACTGTCCAGCCGATAGTATAAATATTGTGTATACTATTAGTTGTATTGGTTGAATTAATACATCTCCCATAAATTCTCTTAGCCAATGGTCAAATGCTTGTGATTTTCCATCTCCTACTTTGTCAATAGAGTATGTCAAGCATACGAGTGGTGAAATTACTACGTAAAAGTATATTTTTATTGACCTAAATAGGTAAACTATTATGAATTTTAATTGATAGTATATTAACATCACATATATAACAAATGTCCAAAATGGATGCTCAGTGTCTGGTGCCCATAATGTTGCCCAGACATTGTTTACTAATTGCTGTTCTATGCCTTGACCTCCCATACTTGTTTGTATTGAGTTACTTATGTTTACAAGTATATCAAGTAAAAGGTCACTTAGCATTACTATTGCTATCATTATGTAGTGTAACATGAACATTAATGCGAGTCCTTGTAGCCATGATATTAATAAACTTTTATATCGCGCTCTCTCTTTTGCAGAAGATGCATCAGATGATACTAATATTAATCCTAATCTTATTCCTATATATACTAATACAACTACCATTCCAATTATTGCAACATTTCTAATCGTATAATACCATGTAATTACACTTGCTCTAATTGGGTTTATTATATTGCTGCTATCTCCTGTTGTGTTTACATTCCAAAAGTCTATTTTAAATAAATTGTACTGATTTCCTAGTAATTCTCCTATCGTAAATGTATTTGTTCCTGTTACAAGTGATATTATCCAATTAAGTGCTGTTGGTATTATTGATAATACTGACATTAGTAGTTTTAGTACGCCAGTTAATATCTTGGCTCCAAATCCAGTTTTCTGATTTCTTTGGCTTGTTGAACCTCCACTGTCTGTTTGCTGTGTAACTGTAGCTGAGCCATTTTGCATTAGGTCATCCCAGTTGTTTCCTGACATTCCACTTTCAAGTGTTCCTAGTGATTCTGTATTCCCATAATCAACAGTTCCTTCGGTGTAATGAGTATCAGCATATGTTAATGAGCTAAATGTGCTATTTATAAGTATTATTATGATAAGTATAAGCGAGAGTGCTTTCTTCATTACTACCTCCGTTTCTTTTTATTGTTGATTTTGTATTGCTTGTTCTTGTAATTTGTTTAGGTTTGTTTCTATAAATTCAAATTCTTTTTTTGTTGGTTTTATTTCGATTATTGCTGTTTGTTCTCCTACCTTAAATAGTCCTTGTCCTCTTGCACATGTTGTTAAGAATTCAGCTTCACCTTCACTTAATTTAAATACTTCTTTTATATATTGTATTTCTGATTTGTCTTGTGCTAAGAATAGT
>CAQYCU010000024.1:0-13161 GCA_948919095.1 uncultured Clostridia bacterium
GTTTACTTTTCAATGTACTTTTCAAAGTAAATCGATTACTGTTTACCTTGATTTTATAAGGCTTTTGCCTAATTCATTAAAAGTCCACTTGACGTGAACAATGTTTATTATACTATACCATTTTTCAAATGTCAACATATTTTTTAAAAAAATTTTATTTTTTATATTGAAATTTATATTTGATTATATTAAAATGTTAATATACTAATTTATTTAAGGAATTTATCATATTTAAATTTATCAAATTTTTACCTATAAGAAAGGACTCTTTTATAATGAAAAAAATTTTAACCTTTTGTTTTTCGCTAGTTATGTTAACTTTTTTAGTTGTTTCAAATAGAATTTATGCAAATAACGACATACCTATTATAGTAGTTAATGATATAAATGATGGAGTAACCAAAATAACACCTACACCTGAACCTACACCAGAGCCAACACCAACTCCTACTCCTACGCCTGAACCTACTCCTAGCCCTACGCCAACGTTAGAGCCTACTCCTAGTCCAACCCCAATTCCAACGCGAACTCCAACGCCTACACCAATGCCTACGTCCACTCCTACTCCAAAGCCAATTCCCAAAACTGGAGATGACTACATTTCAATATTACTTATAGGTTTGATATCAGTAGTTTCGTTAATATTGTTTAAGAAATATAAGTATTAATTTTACAATATGAAATTATATATATTATGAAGCTCCTAATAATAGGAGCTTTTATATATTAAACTTTAATACTACTGTTTTAGCATGTATCTAATTTTATAATAAATTATTTTTTCTTTTTGTTTCTTATAAAATATATTATTCCTAATAATATTCCCAAAAGTATAACACTTCCAACTATTATCCATATCCAACTTTTCCTTTGTGGAATCGTTGATATTTCTACAATCGGCTTTTCTGCCTTAATTACTTTTATACTATATATTGTAGTTTTTGTATCATCTTCTATATTACTTAATGTTATGCTAATCTTGTTTTCACCTTCAACTAAATTCTCTTTTCCTTGTGTTTCAACTATTGTCCCCTCTTTATCAACAGTTGGAATTATATCTAAGTCTGAAATATCACTTTCTACGTTTATAATATATTCAAATTTATCTTTATCAAATCCTATATCAATATCATAAAAATTGCCATCTTCATTAATTTTCTTTACTTCTAGTGCATTAAGTCTTAAATCAGATTGCGCAAATTCTTGCCCTTTATCAATATTAATTTGATATACTCTAACCGCTTGATTTTCTGCAGTTACTGTTATATTAATTATATTTTCTCCATTAATTAGTGCAATAGTTCCAGTTCCACTTACTGTTGCTCTCTCATCTTCTGCTTCTGCTGAAATTTCTATTTGTTCATCATTAAAATTCTCTACATTGTATTCAAAGATTTCTCTGTCAAAATTGGGTGAAAGATTTCCTTTATTGACTTTTATCATACTTAAATAATTATTACTTGATGTTGTATCTTCAATATTTGGAGTTTGAGTCTGAAAATTAGTTTCTCCACTTGGCGATTGTTTTCCTGTTGTAGAACTTGTTGTTGTTTGATTTGGTTTTGATTGATTAGCTCCTTGGGAATTATTTGTCACAGGTGGTGGATTTGTTTGTTGAGTAGACGGTGTTGTATTGGGTTTTTGGTTTGACGGTGTACTGCTTGGGATTTGTGTTGGAGATGGTGTATTTTGAGGTATTTGTGTAGGTTTTGGTGTTGGTTTTAATTTTTCATTTATTGTTACAGTTTTCGATGATATTGATACAATATTATAATTGTTATCCGTTAATTCATTTGGAGTTGCCGTTATAGTTGCTGGAAATCCAGTTATCTTTGCTGTTACTGAAACACTATTTTTCTCTATCCATACAGAATTGTCACTTAAACTTGCATTGCTAGCTGATAAATTAACCTTACCAGTTAATCCATTTCCAGTAATAGTTAGAGTTACAGTATCTCCATTATTTGCAGTATTGGGTCCAACAAAATTGAAACTATAACTTAAAGCAATATTATAATTTATTGTAACAGCAATTAAGAATAAACTTGTTACTATAATTCTTCCTACTATTCTTTTTATTGTACTTTTCATATCTATATTTCCTTTCTAAAAGATTATTTTACTCTTACAATTTTCTCAAAATATTGTATTTTCATGTCTATACTTACTTTCTAACAGTTCACTATTAATAATTTCATATTTATATTACTTTAAAGTTCTATTCCATACATAATATGGTCTTTTATTTTCAGATAGTCATTTGCTTTAACATATCCATCCTTGGTTACATCTGCTGATTTTAAATATTTGTCGTCTATTGTCGTTTTTTCCATTATATAATCTTTAATTATTAAATAATCATTTGCTTTAACATATCCATCTCCATTAACATCTCCTAAAACCCTCTTATCTTCTCCAGTATTTGTATCTCCCACATTGGTATTATTTCCTTCTACTGAATTTATTATTTCTCCGTTTGTAGTTTCATTTGATATTGTATTATTTTGTTCTATTTCATTAGTAACTTGATTTTCATTTGTCATATTATTTGTTATTTCGTTAGAAATTGTCGTATTTTCTTCTTCGACATTATTTGAAATAATTGTATTTCCAATATTATTATCAATAGTTGTATTTTCAGCAGTATTCGAAATAGTTTCATTCACAGTAGTTGTATTGCTTCCAGTTGTATTATTTTCTTGTACTCTGTTGTCATCAATTACTTCATTAATATTGACTGTATTATTTTCCGCTTCATTTCCATTAATTTGACTGTTATCTTTAACTTTTAAATATTTTCTCTGAACAAATCCCTGTCTTCCATCTGATATTCTGACTCTATCCCATATTTGTCCATTAAAATTATAAAGACCCGAATTTTCAATTCTTGTAATTGTTTCTCCTTCTGATAGTATAGTTAGACTTGTTTCAAATGCTCCGTGGTCCAACTTTTAACTCAGTTTTTTCTTGTATAGTCACTTCTTCTCTGCAATTAACAATATCATTAACTTCTTCTAAATACTCACTATTAAATTTTATAAAACCTTGTGTTCCATCTTTTAATATAATTCTATGCCATCCATTGCTAAATCTTTCGACTGATAAAATAATTGTTTCACTATCATTAATATATCCTATAACTGACGTATTTGTTCCTTGTCCAGCTCGTATTGTAATTCTAGAATGTCCTGGTTTTACTCTAATATTCTTTGGATATAATTCACCTCTATCTTCTGGTGAACTTGATGGGAGTTCTGGCATATTCTCATATATGGGAATTATAAATGTTAAATTTTTATCAAGTAAATTAGCCTGTTTCATTTTATTATACATTGATGTTCCTTCTGACTTAGGCGCCTCAATGTTTTGCATATATTGTTTTGTATATAAACCATTATATGGCTCAACATCAAATTTGTTTAAGTAAATTGTATTTTGTTTATATGCTATATATGAAGATAATAGAAATTTAATTCCTCCTCTAATACAAAGCTCTATACTTGTCCATCCCATTTCTTTTGCTTTCTTTAGCGCGTTTTGATATACCTCTTCTCCATTCCCTCCAGCTCCTATATTAAATAGATTATAGTATATTGTTCCATCTGTGTCTTGCATTCTATAAGTTGTTCCGCCTTTGTTGCCTTGCTCTTGAATTATTCTTGCAATTATAAAATATGGATTAGCATCAGCTTCTCTACATACTATATTAATTAAACTTGCATTTTCCCATGAATATAAAAATGTTCCATTTAATGCTGAATATACGCCTGCATCTGTTGTTTCATCATAATTTGTTTGTAAAAATTGAAATAAATAGGGGCTATCTACTAACCAGTTTCGGGGGTCCATATAATAACGTATCGCCTGTTCTGATGCACACATCCAATTTCCTGTATCAAATATCTCCTGCCCACATATTGTGCATATCCAACCTCCAGACTTTCCTTGAATTAAATTTTTAGGGCTTACATGATGACCTCTATACTCATTTTCTATGACTTCTTCCCAGTCAAGTCCAGTTTCCATAATTACAAATTTCCAATTTGGATGATTTGCTTTTATTGCATCAATTCTTTCCTTGTAACCCGGATAGCTTGTATTACCAGTGTATTCATACCTTAATGCAGAATCGGCATTTGTAACATTAAAAAAACTCATTCCTATAATAATTAAAATAATAAAAAAACTAACAATACTCTTTTTCATACTGTTAGTTTTTTACTTTTTTTATAAATTATTCAAATTATAGAAATATTTTTCACAATTATTTTATGACTACTCAATATTGTATTCTTCAAATTAGCTTTCTATTGATTTATCTTGCATTTTTAATACTGTTCCCTCTTCTAATTGATTTCCATTTAAAAAGCTTTTTATATCCATTCTTTTAGCATTTTCTGGTTGTATCTCTAATATACTTAGTATTCCCTGTCCAGTTTTCACAAATAGCCCATATTTTTTATTACATAAAACTATTTGTCCATTTTGACAATTTTCTACATTATCTGGCATATTCATACATTCTTCTTCATTTAAAAGTTTTGATTTCCATATTTTAAGTTTCTTTTCATTATAAAAAGTGTATGTTCCCATAATTGGGTCTAAACCACGAATTAAGTTATAAATCTGGATTGCTGTTTTATTCCAATCAATTTCTGCCATTTCTTTATTTAACATCGGAGCTAAAGTAAAATTTTCTCCTTGTTTTGTTGCTCCAACTAAACTTTTAATTTTCTGTTTTATTTTGTCGTCTTTTGTCATATTGTTTTCGCTGCAGTCTGTATCAGCTTCATTAATATCTATTTTTTCACTTGCTTCTTCTATTTTGCTCAATGTTTCTACTAAAAGTTTCGCTCCAATATTAGAAAGTTTCTCCCATAATTCTCCTGTAGTTTCATTCTCTCTAATTTCTACTTTTTCTTTTAATATCATATCTCCAGTATCCATTCCTTCGTCCATAAACATTGTAGTTATTCCTGTTTCTTTTTCTCCATTAATTACGGCCCATTGTATTGGAGCTGCTCCTCTATATTTTGGAAGTAGTGAACCATGAACATTCACTGCACCATATTTTGCAATATCAAGCATTTCCTTTGGTAATATTTTTCCATAAGCTACAACACATAAAACATCTGGTTTTAATGCTTTCATTTCATCTATAAATTCAGTATTGTTTCGTACTTTTAATGGTTGATATATAGGTAAATTTTTCTCAATAGCAAATTCCTTTACTGGTGTATATATCATTTTCATACCTCTACCTTTTGGCTTATCAACATTTGTAACTACTGCAGCTATTTCATACCCTTCATTATATATTGCCTCTAATGATTTTTTTGCAAAATCAGGCGTTCCCATAAAAATAATTTTCATTAAATATTCTCCTTGTGATTATACTGTAGTAATATTATATAATATTTATTCAATTTTTTCAATGTAATTACTTGAAAGATTTCGTCGAATGTTGTATAATATATATCTATAAAGATTTTATTAAAGGGAGAAATTTTTAGTATGTTATTACTTATCGCTGGTGTATCTGGTTCTGGTAAAGATACAATTAAACGTGAGATACTTGAAAGGATGAAAAAAGTTATCACTATTCCTTCTTATACAACACGTTCAATGAGAGATGGTGACATTCCTGGTGTTACATATAATTTTATCACTGATGAAGAATTCAAAAAGATGATTGATAATAATGAATTCTATGAATATGATTTTCATCATGAAAAATACTATGGCACATCTAAGAAAATTTTAAATGATGCTATCAATCAGGGCTATACCGTTATCAAAGATATAGACGTTAATGGTGTTGAAAATTTAGTTCAAATTTTAAAAAATGATATCAAAGTTGTAACCGTATTTTTAAGGGTTCCACTAGATGTTTTAAAAGAGCGTCTAATTAATCGTAACCCTAATATTTCTCAAGAAGAACTTTCTCTTAGGCTTGGTCGTTTGGAGTACGAAGAGTCAAAAATCCCACTTTTTAATTATGTAATTGATAATATTGATTTGGAAGAAACAGTTCAAAAAGTTCAAGATATTATAAATACTGAATCTTCTAAATAATTTATAATAAAATTTTAAGAGAATTACGTATTCTTCTTTTTATAAACTATAAAAAAATCATTGAAATACTTATGTAAATCAATGATTTTTTGTTTTATATGTTTTAATTATTTTATAAATTTGTAATAGGTTTAGAAGAATTAATCAAATCTTCAAATATTTTTACAGCCTCTGTGTCATTTTTTGATACAACCTTTTTTAGTTTATCATTTTGATATATACAATAATCTCCAGCTGATTTTGAACCACTAGTTGTACTATCTAATGTTGTTGAATTTCCATTAATTATACTTTGGATTTGTTTTACAGTATCATATCCAACTCCATTATTTCTACGAATTTCATAGTTTTTGTATTTCTCAAGGTCTGTTTTCTTCATACTTTCATCATAAGTATATCTAATATAATGTGCATTTCCTGTTGTTGAATTAATTACAATATACTCATCATCAACTTTTCCCTTTTGTGAAGATGGTTCAACTTTATCAATTCTTAAATCATACGTAAGTTTATCTATATATGCTTTTTGTGTGTCAATCTTTCTTTCTCTAAAAAATACTCCTATTGCATGTCCCCAATCAAAAACTATTGCAAATACAACTATTATTGCTAGTATTGGCAATGTATTTACTAAAAATGATGCATTCATCTTTTTCATAATTAAAATCTCCTTTTCATTTTATCCTAAAAGTTTCTTTTCTATTTTTTCCTTTTATATTATATATATATTATTTTTTTTTATCAATATTTATGGCAAAATTTTTTAAATTTTTTATAAAATTTTATTTTTTCTCTCTGTTTTCAGTATTATCAACATATTCTAGTGTGCCTTCTTCCATTTGGTCAACAAATAAAGTTCCATCTAAGTGGTCAAGTTCATGGCATAATGCTTGTGCTAATAATTCTTTTCCTTTTATTGTTATTGGTTTTCCATTTTCATCTAAAGCTTTTACAATAACTTCTTTGGGTCTTCTTACTATTGCAAATTGATTTGGAAAACTTAAACACCCCTCTTGACATTCTTGCATTCCTTTTGTTTTCACAATAACTGGATTAACCAATTTTATAGCTGGGCCTCCATCATATTCAACATCAATTACTACCAATCTTTTTAATATACCAACTTGAACTGCTGAAAGTCCTACTCCATTTGCAGAATACATTGTTTCTACCATATCATCTAAAATTTGTCTTATTTTATCATCAACAATATCGACTTCTCTCGACTTCTTTCTTAGGATTTCGTCACCATTCATTCTTATTTCTCTAATTGCCATTTTTTCTCCCTTCTATAACATATTATGCGGATTAAGCATAATTGCCACTCTGCCAGTCTTTGCCTTCATATTATAAAACTCATTAAGCATACTATTTACAAGCTCATTAATTCTTTCAGCATACTTACATTTTATAATAATTCTCATTCTATATCTATCTTTAATCTTATCAATTGGAGATGGTACTGGACTATATAATAAAAGTCCAAACTTTTCATTGATTACTCTGTTTTTTAAATAAATATGTAGCCTTTTTGCTATTTCAATTAATTCTCTCTCATTCTTAGCCGACATATCAATCATTATTATATCGCAAAACGGTGGATATTTCAACTCTTTTCTTATGTTAATTTCTGTATCATAAAATAAGTTATAATCTTGTGTTTTTGAATACTCTATTGCATAGTTTTCTGGATTATATGTTTGTATAATTACTCTTCCTTCATCCTTTTCTCTTCCGGCCCTCCCAGCGACTTGTGTTAATGTTTGAAATGTTTTTTCACTTGCTCTAAAATCTCCAATATTTAAATTAGTATCTGCTGAAATTACTCCAACTAAAGTAACCTTTGGAAAGTGATGTCCTTTAACTACCATTTGAGTTCCAATTAAAATATCAATATTTTCGTTTTTAAATTTATTTAAAATATATTCATGTGAATTCTTTTTTGAAACTGTATCTATATCCATTCTAATTGTGCTTGCATTTGGAAATATCTTCTTTACCTCATCTTCAAGCCTTTGGGTTCCAGCACCAAAATACTTCATACTTCTACTTTTGCATTCTGGACATTCTGCTGTAACTTTTTGCTCGTACCCACAATAATGGCATTTCAATTTGTTTTCTTTTTTATGATATGTTAATGTTATGTTACATCTTTTACATTTAATAGTATTGCCACAATCAGTACACATAACAAATGTTGAAAAGCCTCTTCTATTTAAAAATAATATAGTTTGCTTTTTCTTTTTAAGATTTTTCAATATCTCATCTTTTAACTTTTGGCTAATCATTGACCTATTTCCAGATGCTAGGCTTTCTCTCATATCAACAATTTCAACATTTGGTAAATTACTTTCATTGGCTCTTTTGGTAAGTGTTAATAGTTGTATTTCGCCATTTTTAGCTCTATAAAATTCTTTCATATCTGGAGTTGCAGAGCCTAATACAAGTGGAATCTCTAACATTTCAGTTAACTTTTCTGCTACTTCTATTGCGTTATATCTTGGTGTCATTTCTGAGCTATATGATTCGTCATGTTCTTCGTCAATAATTATTACTCCTAGATTAGTAACTGGCGCAAATAGTGCTGAACGTGCTCCTATTATTATTTTTGCTTCTCCATTTTTTATTCTGTTCCATGCATCATATCTTTCTCCTATTGAAAGCTTACTATGCATTACTGCAATATTTTCACTCCCAAATCTTGATATAAATCTATCGACAGTTTGAGGTGTCAAAGATATTTCAGGCACTAACATTATACTTGACTTATTTTGCTTTAGCATTCTTTCTATTAATTGTAAATAAATTTCAGTTTTTCCTGAACCTGTTATTCCATATAGCAAATATTCTCCACTTGATTTTATTCTGTCTATTGCATTTTGTTGTTCATCATTTAACTTTAAATCAACAGATCTAACTTCTACTTTGTGTATAAATGGATTTCTTTCAACTTTTACCTCATTTTTCGACAAATACCCTTTTGATACAAGTGAATTTACAGTATTTGAAGTTGCATCAGTAAATAGTTCAATATCTTGCATACTTGAATTGTCATTTCTCATCAAAAATTCAAGCACATCAATTTGTTTTTTCCCTTTTATTATCCCTGCTTCTATATCTTGCTCAATTATTTCATAATCTTTTGCAATGCTTATCTGATTTACTTTTTTATCAGTAATTCTGTTTTGAATATTCTTTGTCTTTCTGCCAGGAGGTAGCATTAAGTTTAGGCAATCTGACAAATTGCAAAAATACCTATTTGACATCCATTTTGAAAGTTCTATGTATTCATCATTTATCTGTTCTTCCTGAAGAGCTGAAATTGACTTTACTTTATATTCTGTTTTGTCTTTTATGTTAATTACAATCCCCTCTTCTAAAGTTTTCATATTTCCAAAAGGTACAAAAACTCTGCTCCCAACTTTTACATTTAGTTCAGTTGGAATTTCATAATCAAATATACGGTCTAAATTTTTTACGTTACTATTTATGATTATTTCTGCTATCAATTTTTGTACCTCTCTTTATTATTTTGAAATTTTATTGCAATGAGCTTTAATAACATTATTCATAAGCATAGCTACAGTCATTGGTCCAACTCCTCCTGGAACTGGTGTAATATATGAAGCAACTTTTTCAGCTTCAGTAAAATCAACATCACCACAAAGTTTTCCTTCTTTATTTCTGTTCATTCCAACATCAATAACAATAGCTCCTTCTTTTAACATGTCAGCCTTTACTAAAGCTTCTACTCCAACAGCTGCAATAACTATATCAGCATCTTTTAATTCCTTTTTTAAGTCTTTTGTTTTAGAATGGCAAATTGTAACAGTCGCACTTGCATTTATTAGACATTGTGCCATTGGTTTTCCTACAATATTACTGCGTCCAACAATAACTGCTTTCTTTCCAATCAAATCTATTTTGCATTCTTCAAGCATTTTCATAATTCCATAAGGTGTACATGGAATAAATGTTGGATCTCCAATTGTTAGTCTTCCCACATTATACGAATTAAATCCATCCACATCTTTTTCAGGATCTATTCTATCTGCAGCTTCTCTATAATTTAAATGTTTTGGTAATGGTGCTTGAATTAAAATTCCGTCTATAGTTTCATCTTCATTTAATTTATCTATTAATTTAAATAATTCCTCTTGAGTTGTTTCCTCTTTTAGATGATATTCTTGGAATTCAATTCCAACTTCTTCACATGCTTTACTTTTTATTCTAACATATACTTTAGAAGCTTCATTATCTCCGCAAAGTACTACTGCAAAATTAGGACTTAACTTTTCTTTCTTTACTTTTTCGGCTAATTCTCCTCTAATTTTTTTTGCAATTTCACTTCCATTAATAAGTTTTGCCATATTCTTTACCTCACTTATCTTATAATTTTTCACATTGTATCATAAATTTTAAAAAATATATAGTATTTTTAATTTTTTTGTTGAATTTTGTACAAACTAATGTTATAATAAAAAGGAAGTTTTATGTGATTTTACAATCAAAAGAAAGGAAAATTTATTATGAAAAAAATTATAAGTTTTATATTAGTGTTTATGACAGCACTAGTTGTTTCTGGTTCTGTATATGCTACACCAG
The DNA here is from genome assembly GCA_948919095.1 of uncultured Clostridia bacterium. Taxonomy (GTDB): domain Bacteria; phylum Bacillota; class Clostridia; order TANB77; family CAG-508; genus CAG-793. Next base: position 10,681 of record CAQYCU010000024.1, read on the forward strand.
TTGCAAAAGGTGATGCAACAATGTCTTTAGTAAAAGATGAAGTTGCAAATATTGAATTTGGCCAATTTGGAAAATTTGAAAAGAAAATGGTTAATATTGATTTAGCTAACAAAACTATTGATATTAAATTAACAGCAGTTAATGACCAAGTAGTTAAGGATGATGAAATTACTGAAACAGTTACAAAAGCTGGTCAAGTTATATTCTTAATAGATGGTTCAAACAGTATGCTTCTTGAAAGACCTATCAATGGAGCTACTACTACAAGACAAAATGTTGTAATTGATTCTGCTAAAGATTTAGCTGATAAATTATTTAAAGCTAACGACAAAATGAAAATTGGTATTGTTGAATTCGCAACAACTACAGTTCCTGAAGAAGAAGGTGGAGATGATGATGCAACAATAATTACTCCTACTTTAGTAGAAAACAAAGCTGATTTTGATACAGCTATAGCTAAACTAGATGAAAATGTTATGGGACCTAGAACAAATATTGAAGTTGGTTTAGAAAAAGCTGAGTCTTTACTTGCTGAAGCTACTGCAGAAGGCGAAGGAAAGTATGTAGTAATTTTATCAGATGCTATTCCTAATACTTCAAAAGGTGTTTCATTTGATACTTATAGTGAAAAAACATCTGCTCCAACAAAAGCAAAATTATTAGATTTAAAATCTAAAGGAATTAATGTAATATCATTATTAATGGATATGTCTGATGATGAAATTGAAGCATCTGAAGAAGACCCTAAACCAACTTACAAACAAGTTGCTGAAAGAATATTCGGAACTACTGCAAACCCAACAGCTGGACCTGTATACTATGTTTCAGATAGTGAAGCTACTAAAACAATTACAGATAGTATATATTCAAATTTAACTGAAACAGTTACAACAACAGTACCTGGCGAAAAATATGTTTTAACAGATATAGTTATAAAAGATTATATACCACAAAATTATGTTGATAACTTTGATTTCTCAATTTTAACTAAACCTAACATTGGAACAGTTACTGATAAAATTGATACAACTGATAAAAATTCAATTACATGGACTATACCAGAATTAAATCCTGGTGATATAGCAACTCTTACTTATAGATTAGCTTTAAAGAATAGCTTTGATAGTAGTATAGTTGGAGTTAACTTACCTACAAACGAAGATGTAACAGTTGATTACCTTGAAAATGGTGAAAAAGGTGATACAAAACATAATGATAAATGTCCAGTTGTTATATTAGACGTTGAAGCTAAGAAGAAAATTCCTCAAACAGGTTCAAATACTTGGTTAACAGTAGGATTACTTGTAACAGCTTCAGTTGTAATTGGTGGAATTAGTTTCATAAATTATAAAAGAATGTATAAATAATAAATATAACTATTAAATCCCAGCTAAGCTGGGATTTTTTTGATAAAAATATTCTTTATTTAATAAATAGTCACATAATTATAATCAAAAGCACAACCCCTACATACATTCATATGCAGGGGTTTGCTTTTGTGTAACTGTGGTTCTTGCTTTGGACTTTTGTTTCCTAACGGTACATAACGGCCGAGCCGTGGAAGTCTCCGTCCTTGACGGAAAGTTTCAGTACCTGGCTTGTCTGAAGGGTGCTAAGCCACTCAACAGCATCTTCCTTGCAGGCAAACAGCACCTTTTCTCCGCTTGGCAAGCCCGTAATCACAACAGGCATATTCTCTGCCAGGATGTAGCCGGAATTGAAGTCGATGTTCTGCAACTTCACGTTACCGCTTTCGCCGTCCACAATGACGAGAAAGTGCAGCTTACCCAGCTTGATCAGGTTGCCTCCTTCGTACTTAGCGCCCTTGATGAACTTGCCATCCTTGATGGCGTAACCACCAAGAGTTACTGCGCCCATTTTCATGATGACGTCCATGAGCTCTGCTGCGTTGTATTCCCGATGAGGAATACTAATTTCCATAGAAAATCCCATAATTACCTCCTTGCCCTATTAGGGCAACTTCAAAATGTTTGTAGGTTTATTGCTACTTATATTATAGCACATTTTCTATATTCTGTCAATTTTTGCGACTTTTTGTTAACATAATTTCCCTTGTAATTATTGGGAATTATTCCAATTTATAACTATATTTTCTCCTTCTAACAAGCACACCCCAACGAAATTGTTACATTTCGTTGGGGTGTGTTTTATTATAACAAGATTATTTCTATCTCTTACTAAATTGTGGTGCTTTACGAGCTTTTTTAAGACCATATTTCTTTCTTTCTTTTTCACGAGAATCACGTGTAAGATATCCATTAGCTTTAAGTGTTGGTCTGTATTCGTCTCTGTTAGCTTCATTTAATGCTCTAGCTATTCCATGTCTAATTGCTCCTGCTTGACCAGAGAATCCTCCTCCAGTAACTTTAGCAATAACATCAAATTTTGATTCTGTGCCAGTTGCTGTAAGTGGTTGTTTTACAATAACTCTTAATGTTTCTTCACCAAAATATTCTTCTA
>CAQYCU010000024.1:13261-19459 GCA_948919095.1 uncultured Clostridia bacterium
ATATCCAGTAAAATGTGTATATAGTTTTTGATTTAATTTATTACCTGTTAATATTGCCTTTGAGCAATTTGTTATTATAACGTAATCTCCTACATCTTGGTTAGGTGTAAAAGTTGGTTTATGTTTTCCTCTAAGTAATTTTGCAGCTTCAGCAGCAACTCTTCCTAAAGGCTTATTTTCAGCATCAATTATATACCATTTTCTTTCAATCTCTTCTTTTTTAACACTATAAGTAGTATTGTTCATCATGGTACCTCCTCATTTTTGAATAAATAGTATATGTGTTTTCTGCTACCGGGGAGAAGCTTTCAACCTCATATCTATTTTTACGCTTTATTATTTTATTACAATTTTTTAAAAAAGTCAATATTTTTTCTAATTTTTCTTGACATTTTGTAACATATAGTGTATTATAATATATGGAAATCTTCTTAGAAGATTTTTTCAACATTTAATATTATCGAATGAGCAAGCAGAAGCACACCACTTCTCACCTTTACTTTTTAGGAAAAGGTTATCCAAAGTTTATTATTATTTTTCAACGTTTTAATAATAAATTATGGGAAGTGGATTGGCTCTGTGCCAATCTTTTTTTGTTTCTGTTCTTTCTTATTCTTAAATTTAGGAGGTGTTTTATAATAAAACAGGATTTACTAATAAACGAACAAATTAGAGCTGATAAAGTTCAAGTTATTGATGAAAATAATGAAAAATTGGGAGTTTTATCTTTAAATGATGCTTTAGATTTAGCTAATGAGAAAAAACTTGATTTAGTTTTAGTTGCTCCAAATAATAACCCACAAGTTTGTAAGATAATGAACTATGGAAAATATAAATTTGAGCAATCTAAAAAAGAAAAGGAAGCTAAGAAAAAACAAAAGTCTGCTGAATTAAAAGAGATTAGAATTACTCCAAACATCGATACACATGATTTTGATTTTAAAGTAAAGAATGCTCAAAAGTTTTTAAATGATGGAAACAAAGTTAAAATTACATTAAAGTTTAGAGGAAGAGAAATGAATTATATTAAACTTGGTGAGGAAGTTTTAAATAACTTTATCTCAGCACTTGAAGATACTGCTTCAGTTGAAAAAAAACCAATTCTTGAAGGAAAAAGTATGTTTATAATTCTAGCTCAAAAAAAATAATATGTTTATAATTTAGCGCTCTGACTATTTTATATAGTATGTTTCAACATATTAATAACTTAGTGTATGGCTATTTTATATAGATTTTCAATTTTATTTAGGGAGGACAAAACAATGGCAAAATTAAAAACAAATAAAGCTGCTAAAAAAAGATACAGTTATACAGCAACAGGAAAAATTAAAAGAACAAAAGCTAATAGAAGACATCTATTAGGAAATAAAACTAACAGACAAAAATCTAGTGGAAGTATCCTTAACGCTTACGTTGATGACACTTCAAAAAATCACGTAAAAAAATTATTACCTTATGGTAATTAGTAATTAATTTGTTAAAGGAAGGTGAATTAAAATGGCAAGAGTTAAAACAGCAATTATTACAAGAAAAAAACATAAAAAAATCATAAAAAGAGCTAAAGGATATTTTGGTGCTAAACACTATAGATTTAGACAAGCTAAACAACAAGTTATGAAATCAGGTGCATATGCTTATGTTGGTAGAAAAGATAAAAAAAGCGATTTTAGAAAATTATGGATTACTAGAATTAATGCTGGTGCTCGTATGAATGGAATGACATATAGCGCATTAATTAATGGTCTAAAAAAAGCTAATGTAACTATTAATAGAAAAATGTTAGCTGACTTAGCTATAACAGATCCAAAAGCTTTTACAGAATTATGTAAATTAGCTAAAAAATCTAAATAATATAATAAAGGTACTTTTGCAAATAGCAACTGTACCTTTTATATTTTTATAATATAAATTATTTTAAAAATACAAAGGGCATACTTAGATATAAGTATGTCCTTTGTATTTACATTTGAGGTGTTATCTCAATTTTATCCTTTTTAGAATGTTTGATATTTGGTGGCACTAGTGGGCTATATCCAGTTCCATCAAATACATCAACTTCTACTGTTCGTGTTAACACATCTTTATATTGATATGATACATTTCTTTCGTTCTCATCATACTTAACCAAGAAAAATGATGGGTATGCTTTTTCAATTGTAGCTTTTTCTGCAAATAATCTACTTCTTCCTAAAGAACCTTTGACTATAATCTTTTGTCCAATTTTTTCCTTAATGTTTGATTGTAAATTTAAAATATCATTTTGGTAAATCATTTAATCACCTACTTTTCTTAATCTAGGTGTATCCTATCATTTTTTTTACCAAAAGTCAAAGGGTTTGCAGTACCTACACATTCTCTATTCTTACTCTCATAATTGTTTTAGAGAAATATTACAATTGTGTTACATTTTTTATTTTTCGACATTAATTTACATAAGTCTAAAACTAACTATTTTATATAAATATCAGGATTTACATAATCTCCATTTTTCAACATTTCAAAATGTAAATGCATCCCATCTGCAACTTCAAATACTCCTGAATTACCTATATGTCCTATTGTTTGTCCTTGCTCAACGCTATCTCCTTCTTTTAATTCTGCTGTATCTAGCATACATGAATATACTGTTGTAAATCCTTCATTATGTTCTATTGTAATGCTTACACCATAACGTGGGTCATTGTTTATTAGTTTTACTTTTCCAGCTTTTGAAGCTTTAACTTCTGTCCCCTTCTCTGCTTTGAGATCAATTCCTCTATGTGTTATCCATTCTTGTAATGTATTTGAATAAATTAAACTATTCATAGAAAAATTATTAATCTCTTCTCCTTCAACAGGTTTTATAAATTGATTTTGATTTGAACTTTCTTGTTTATTTTCATTTTGCCTATTGTCTTGATTATTACTTTGCACTTCTTCTGTATTGTTTTCTTGCGTTTCATCATGTTGTGTGTTATTATCCTGTTGCCCATTCGTTTGTATATTATTTTTTTCTGCTCCATTTAATTGAGCATTGCTTTCCTGACTCTCATTTTTACTATCTGTAGCAATATTACTATTTCCTGTATTTATATTATTGTCTATCTCATTTGTAGAGTTATTAACCGTGCTTTCTTGTTCACTATTACTTAATGCCAACATTTTTCCAGTTCTGTCTATACTTGTATTTCGATTTGTACTTGAAACTTCAATTGTATTATCAGAATTTAAACGAGCTAATCTTTGTGTCTTTTCTTGATTAATAGACATGAATATTGCAATTGATAATAATACTATTGATATTAAAAATCCAATTAAACTATACCATTTTCTTCTATCATTATCATTTTGCTTTACATTCTTTTTTTTGTCTTTTTCCATTTGCATATCCTCCTAAAACTCTCTAAAATAACTTAATTCTAAAACACCATTAAAATAAAAGTGTTTCAAATTGCTTTGTTTTCCTATAAATTATTTCCTAATTTTAGTAAAATATACATTAATTGTTAAATATTATTATGCTTATACAATATAGTTATTGTATTTGAAATTTTATATATTAGTTATTTCAACATTTGTGTAAAAATGTTTTATTATCTCTTCATAGTTACTTCCTTGTTTAGCCATACTATCCGCTCCCGTCTGACTCATTCCTACTCCATGACCATATCCTATAACCTCAAACTTAATATTATCCCCTTCAACTTTAACTGTAAAATTAGCTGATTTTAATCCCATAAGTTTTCTAATCTCTACTCCTGAAAGATTAAGGTTACCCACCTTGATAGTCTTTATTCTATTTGCATCTGTATATTCAATTATCTTTATAGCATCTTCCTTTGAAAAATCAATTTGAAAATTTTTATGACTTTGTTTTATTTTTGATACAAATTCTTCTTTATTAATTATAAGTTCCGAGTTATATTGAGAGTATGCATCTTCACCTGAAGTTTGCACTGATTGTAAATATGGATAGTTAGTGCCTCCCCACACATTTACTGGAACTTCAGTTTTTCCTCCACTATTAGAATGGAAAAATGCATCAATTACTTCTCCATTATAAGTTATTATCTTGCCTTCTGTATTATTCACAGCACTGACTATCTTATTCCAATATTCAATTCTATTTTCCTCGTCCCACTTTGCAAGTCTATTTTCCTTTGATATCCATGCTTGGCAGCAAGCTGAATTATCACAGATATCTGCATCTCCATGTTTTTTATTATTATGTGTTATCGAATATAATGTATATGTTCTTGCAACAACAGCCTGTGCATTTAAAGCTTCCATTTCAAAGCTGGCAGGCATTTCTGCTGATACAACTCCTAGTAGATATGCATCTAGTGGCAATTCTTCAATCTCAGCTGTTTCTGCATGTAATAATTTTATAGTGGAATGTTCTTTATAATTATACTTTTTTAGCTCCACTTCTTTTTCTTCTTTTTTAGGTGTTTTGTCACTTTTGTCATTACTTTCATTTTTAGCCATTATGTTAAAAGGCTTTGTAATAAATACTGGCATTAAAAAAATAAATATTGATAATCCTAAAAATATCATAATTCCATTTCTCATAGCTTGCTAATTCCTTTTCTTTATAATATAAATTGTATTTTACTATGTTTTATCTTTTGAAATTTTAAGCTTCTTTTAGTTCCTCTCCCATATTTTTTAGTATTTGCTTTTCAATTCTTGAAACTTGAACTTGACTAATTCCAATTATCTCAGCTACCTTCTTTTGAGTTTGACATTTAAAATATCGTAAATATATTATTTCTTTTTGACGTGGCTCTAAGTTTTCAATACATTGTTTTAATGTTAAATTATTTACTAGTTTTTCCTCACAGTTATCATTGCTTCCTAGCCTTTCGATTAAACTCGCGCCATCTTCACAAGCTTTTCCTTCTAAAGATTCTACTGTATTACTAGAATCTATTGCAAGAACTACGTCTTCTTTTGATACTTTTAATTTCTTTGCTAATTCTTCTATTGATATATTTTCATTTTTTTCTTTTTCTACTTTTATTTGTGCTCCCAAACATTTTAATTGTCTTGATACTTTTACCATTCCATCATCTCTTAAAAACCTTTTTATCTCTCCTATTATATACGCTACTGCAAAAGTTGATAAAGTTACATTGTATGAAAAATTAAACTTCTTTATTGCTTTAATCAATCCAATTGCCCCTATTTGGTTTATATCTTCTATGTCATATCCTCTATTCATAAATCTTCTAGATATTGATTTTATTAATCCATAATTTTCTTCTACCAGGTCATTTAATATTTTCTTATTACCTGATTGTGCCTGTTCAATTTTCTTCCTAAGTTCATCATTCATCTGTATCTCCCTTAAGTTTATGTAGTCATTTATATTTTTTCTTTTATGTAGCTATGCTTCTAATTTGTCATTTTCTTTTTCTTGTTGTATTTCAATAGCTTTTTTTATTTTCTTTTTCATTGTTATTTTAGTTCCCAGTCCAACTAATGATTGAACTTTAATTTCATCCATAAAACTTTCCATAATTGTAAAACCCATTCCCGACCTTTCGAGCTCTGGCTTTGAGGTATATAAAGGCTTACGAGCAAGTTCAATGTCCTCAATTCCTTTTCCATTATCTATAATCTCAATTTCAAGTGTATCAGCAAAAATTCTAGCATTAATCTTTACTATTCCATCTTCGCTATCATATCCATGTATAATGCTGTTAGTTACTGCTTCAGATATTGCAGTTTTTATATCAGATAAATCATCAATTGTTATGTCAAGACTAGATACAAACGCTGCAACTGTTATTCTTGCAAATGCTTCATTACTAGTTTTACTTTTAAATTCTAGTTTCATTTCATTATCATATAGCCCTCTCATTATATTCCTCCTCATCACTATATATTTTTATTATTCTTGATACTCCACTCATATCAAATATTCGTTTCATGTTTTTATTTACTTTTATTATTTCTAAATCTCCGCCTAGCATTTTTATCAATTTGTACCTTCCGAAGAACTAGTCCTATTCCTGAACTGTCCATAAAAGAAATGTTACTAAAATCAAATAAAACTTTTCTTGGAATAAATTTTTCAATTTCATTATCCATCTTCCTCCTTATCTTATCAGTAGTATGTTGATCAATTTCCTCTGTTAATTGTACAATTAGCATTTTGTTTTCTTTTGAATATTCTGTTATCACATTTTTACCTCCATAAAAGTTTTGTTCTTT
>CAQYCU010000025.1 GCA_948919095.1 uncultured Clostridia bacterium
TCATTTCTGTTGTCTTCATATGCATATCCTGAATATATTCTAGTGTCATCGTTTGTAGATATACGTATTCTAAGGTTTGGCGCTTCGTCGGTATCATCTTCTTGGTGGTCTTTTAATGGGTCATTATTTATTTTGATGTTACCTGTTTCTTGATTTAGGTCGTTGTCGTCTAAGCTTCCTGCACATGAGTCTATGTCTATAAATCCGTAGTTTATGTCATCATTTTGTTTTGGTGTTGAGTAAGAGTTTACTTCAATTATATTACGTTTTCCAACTAAATTTGATTCATCATCAAATGTTATATCAAGTATTGGTTTGTCTTTTATTTTTGAGTACTTAAATCTTGTTACTTCAGGATTTTTTACTCTAAATGATACATATGCGAATGTTATTTTTCCTGGGTCAAGTTGTTGTCCTCCGTTTATGTTGCTTAGGAATAGTGTGTCATAGTAATATTTGTACTCGTTTGATAATCCAGAGTCTATTTGTTGTCCTGCTAATGTTCTTGCTCTTCTTCCATCATATCCTGTTGTTTTTACTGTCAAGTTTCCTTCGTTATTTCCGTCCATTCCTGAGCTTATATATGTGTTAATGTATTGTTCTGTAACTGAACCTGTTCCATCTTCACTATATTTTTTATAAGTTGTTGGTGTATATGTGTCTCCATTAAGTACACCATCAAATTCCATCTCGTCACTGTCGTAATAGTCTATTAAGTCATTAACTACTACTGGTACAGAGCCCTGGTTTTTGATTGCTATTCTATATGTGATTAAGATTTTTAAGTTCTTGTCTAAGTCGCCTGCTTCTGTCCATGTTTTTAAGTAGTCTGAACGACGTATTTCTAGTGGATGTACGAATCCTGTTTCTCCTGATTGTCTGTCTGTTCCATTTTCTTGGTGTAATCTGTATAGAATGTCTTCTCTTCTTTTATAAATATTCCATGTTGTTTCATCATTTTGTGGGTCATAAGCTTCATCTGTTCCTTGTGCTGTCATGTTTTTTGACCTATAGTCGTATGTTTCTAATTCACCGTCTACTATTACTTTAGCATTGAATACGTCTTTTTGTATTGCTAAGTCTGCTCTTTGACGTTCGTGTACACCGTAATTTATATATCTACTTTGGTCTGATTGTTGTGTATATAAGTTTTTAAATGTTGCCCAATAAGTTGCTGCTAAGTCTGGGTCATATAGTGGTGCTGCTTGTACTAATTGTTCATTTACATTGTTGATTACGAATTTGTCATAATCTCCTGGTATTGTGTATGTTGGTGATATTGTTTTTGCTTTCATTAGGCAGTCGTTAAGGAATTTTGCAGCATTTTCTGCATCATATCCCCATCTAGATTTTACTTCTTCTAGTTTTCTTACATATACATCATCAGATGCTTTATAGTCACCATCAAACCATGTTTTTGTACAGTCCATATAGTCTGGGTTTTCAAAGTTTGTTGTGTTTGTTGCTTTATATATGAAGTCGTCCCAAGCATCTCCATACGCATATGCCCATTTATCAAGGAAATTTCCATATCCATGAACATATTTTGGTTCTTCTCCATCTAGTCTATTTTGGTCACTGAATTCTCCATAGCTTGTTTCTATTTTTTGGAACATTGCATAGGCTTTGTTTTTGCCTTCTGTTCCTTCGTAACTATTGTTGTCAGCTCCCGATGATGGTGTTCCACCATCGTATAATGATTTTATTGTTTCAAATCTGTCATTTATTGTTTTTCTACTAAATGGTGTATCTTCTGCTGCTTCTCCACCTTGTCCTGTAATTTCGTCTGCGCTAGAGTTCTTTCCTTCTCCTCCGCCTGTCCATTTAGCATATTTTCCATCATTATTTGATTCTACTTGTGTATATAGTTGTCCGTTGAACTTAAATTTTATGAAGTAGTCATGTAATGGATTTATCATTGAGCGTACTTGGTTTGCTCCTGGATTTTCGTCTAATCCATAAAATCTATATCTACCGAATTTGTCAGTTGTTGTATATGCTATTGGTGTTGTTGGGTCTTTTTGTGTATCATATAGTTCTACTAGTATACCACTAAAGTTCTTGTCTTTATCATTTGGTGTATCCCAAAATCCTCTATAGCTGTAGTCTTTGAAATATGCATCTCCTGCTCCATTATTGTATTCTTGTTGTGAACGTGTGTCTCTTAAATTGTTAAAGCTTGCTGTTTTTGCATCTCCTGAGTCTATCCATACATATCCACCTAGTTGCATATTGATTCTTTTTCCACCTACTTTTACTGCTGTTTCATTTACTTTTATGCTTCCATATATGCCTATATCTAGTCTTTGAACACTTAAAAATCTATCGATTTCCATTTTCATTAGTGGTTGTACTGATACACCGTCTACTAATATGTCGTCTGCTTTTTTGTCTTCTCCAACAAAATACCATTTACTTGGACTTGGGTCTGGGAAGTCTGTGTAGTCATATTTGTGGCATTCATGGCTAGCATGTTCACAGTCACAAGGCTCGTGGCAGTGTTTTGTTCCTTTTAAGTCTTGGTATACATTTATTCCTTCAAATTTTACCTCTATTGTATGTGGGTCTCCACCACCGCTTGTTGCATATGTTACTTGGAATGTTATGTCTGTTGTTCCATATACTCTTACTATTTGGTCATCAGAGCATGTTGGTTTTACCCAACCTGTTGGTTCTGTCCATGATACGCTATCTGCTTTGTATTTACATTCTGGTGATACTGATGCATCTGCATTTATAATAATCCATGTTATCATATCACTACTTAAGTTCTTACCTGCTGCAAATCCTGAATGTACTTCATGTGCTTGTAGTTGTGTACTGTCATATCTTGCTCTTACGTCTGTTGTGAATCCACTTATATATCCTACATGTATTACTGGATTTAAATCTGTTAGGTCTTGTGATAATCTATTTATTGCTCCTTCTTCTGTTGGCTTAAATCTTATGTAAAAATTTTCTTGTGTTACGAAGTCTGGGAAGTTTGTTCCTTCTGGGTCGTCAATAAATTTAGTTCCATCTTCTCGTAAAAATTCTACTTTTTCTATTTCTTCTGGTTGTCCATCAAAATTTAAATTTGTTATTCTAAGGTATTCTGCAAATCTTACTTTTTTATCAAAGCCTTGATTTCCTATTCCTGTTATCTCATTATATAGTATTTGCCAGTCTGATGCGTCTCCATAAACACATTCTATTTTATATGGTCCAACTGTATATAATCCTGTTGTCTTGTCTACCATAACTTTTAGTTTATCATCTGGTGTGTCTGGGGCATCAGGTGTTATTTTAAACATTGAGTCTGGATTTTGCATATCATATCTTAATATATGATAATATACTTGTCCATATTGGTGTGCTCTTGCACGTGTGTCGCTGGTCATTGTAGGTGCTGATGATGCTCTTGCTGATCCTGCATCTAATACATTTGAATCATTTCCCCAGTTTCTAGATGCCCATACTACATATTGGAAATCCATACAAAATGTTTGAGCTGGATTTATTCCTAATATATTCATTAAATAATATATTGCATATCCTGTAGATGGCTCTATTTCTGCATTGTGTAGTTCATATGTTTGTATATATTCACTCCAAGTTAATGCAGTTTCACTTTTTGTGAAGTTATCTATGTCTTGGTCTCCAGTTGATTCGTCTTCTCCAACTGTTGGAGTATATCCTCCACCTCCTACATCTGGTGCAACAACTCTTCTAACATTTTCATTATATGGTATTTGTTGCATCATTGCTAGAAAATTATTTAGTGTGCTTGCTACTGACATTGTTGGTGCATTTGTTTGGCTACTTACAGCTTCTGATGTGCCTGTTGAAACACTTGAGCTTGAGCCACCACCGCCTGGTTTATTATAGTATGTTAATGCACGTCCATGGAACATACAATAAAATGGTGCATATCCAGGATTGTCAGCATTTGTTCCTCTAATTGAGTTGGTTCTTACATTTAGTTCCATTTTTCCTGGCATTGCCCAAGACTTAGAAAATGATAGCGCAATACCTACTAATAGTGTTAACATGATTATTTTTAGTATATTGCTACATTTTTTTGTTAATCTCATATTTTTCCTCCCTCTTTATAGTGTAAATTTTGGCATTATTATTTTTTTCATTGAGAATACTGCTAATGCAATTAAAGCAAGTAGTCCTATTGATATTCCTGTTACTTTTACTATTTCTCTACCTGTGCTCATTCCTATAATTGCATCTGCTGATGACATATCATTTTCACCGTCTTGTTTGTTTCCTGCTGTTGAGTTTATGTCTTTTATACTATATTCATTGTAGCTTTCTGCAATTTCCGCCGTATTTCTAACTGTTCCTAAGTTTTCTCCTGTTATCTTTTTGCTTAATACTAGTGTTAATTCTTTTGTTTCTCCTGGTTTTATTAGTGTGTTTGCTAGACTTGTGTTATATGCGTTTCCATCTCTTTCTGTATACCATGAGCTATTTAATTCTGAACTAAATGTCATATCTTTTGGTAAATAGTCTACTATTGATTTTGCATATCCTGCAACATGTCCTACGTTACTTACTGTTATTTTGTATTCTACTAACACTGTATTGTATTCAACATTGCTTCCACCTAATTCAACTTTTGCAATATTTGAATTGAAATCATAACTGTTTGTTTTATTAGTTTTTGAGTTTGTTACTACTATTTTTGTTATTGTTTTATCTAATTTTAAGTCAAATGTGTTTTTGTCAACTAATGCTAGGTCTATATTATATATATTTGCATTTTCTATTGTGATTGCATCTGTTGAAGCTACTTCTTTTCCATCTAGTGTTGCTAATACGAAGTCTGAATTTTCACCTTCTGATATTGCTTCTGCTCTATATATTCCTAAGTCATATTTCTTTGTATCGTAGTTTGCAACTATGTTATATTTTCCTGATTTTAAATTTGTAAATGTATAACTTCCATCATCTCTAGTTATGACTGTTAATAGATTGCCATTTGTATCTTTTACTAGTTCTCCCTTATTTCCGTCATATAGTTGTAATTGTACTCCTGATATACGTTCTTCTGATGGTTCTTTTTTACCGTTATTGTTTGCATCTAACCATGCTGTTCCTTGAATATTGTATGTTCCATTTGGATTTTGTTCTACTGAAAAGTTTCCTGTTCCTTGGATTTGTAGTTTTACAGTATTTACTTTTATTTCTTGTCCACCTATTGTTTTTAGTGTTGGTGCATTTTCAACTGTTATAGTTTGGTCTTTTGCTTGTGTACGTGCTTTTACTTGTATTAAGAATCTGCCTGATTGACCTTTTTCTAGTTTCATTGCCATATTTATATGATTTGTTGTTGTTTCATATTGTAATTTGTCTTCTACTAATACTTGTGCTTTTATTGTATTTAATTCTTTTGGCATTGTGTTGTTATATGCTAGTTCTATTGTAGCATTTGTGTTGTTTTTTACGTCAACATATATTTCTACTGTGTCTGTATCCATTATTTTTCCACTTTCAACGCTTAAACGTTGTGTTACTTCTATGTCTTTTTCTAATGAGTTTGTTCCTATTGATAATGGATTTGATTGTATTTCTGTTTTTGTTTCATTGCAAGTTGCTGTTGCTGTTGCTACTAGTTTGCTTGAGTCTTTTGTTGTTATTTTTACTTTTGTTAGTATTCTCTTACTGTCACTTCCGTTCATTTTTCCAATATTATATTTTACTGTATTTGTACCTTTATCATAGTTTGCTTGTGTTTCTGAACTTACAAATTCTATTCCTTGTGGTAATTTTACATTTAATACTACATTATTTTTTTCTTTTCCATTTACATTATATAAGTCTACTACATAGTTAAATTCTCTGTTTTCTAATACTATGTTTGATTGTAGTATTGATTGCAAATCAGATGTTAATTTTAAGTTTAGATATCCTTCTGTTATATTTACTTTGCTTTCTATCTCATCTCCATTTTTGTCATCATTGTTTGCTGTTATTCTAAATTTAGATATATATTGGTTTTCTTCTGGATTCTCTGTGTTTAGTGCCTTTCCTGCTAATACATCGTAATATGCAATATAGCTTTCACCTGGTTTTATTAGTGGTATCGTTCTTACTAGGTCGTCTGTATTGTCTATTATATATGATTTTATAGGGTCTATATCTGTTCCTAATGATAGTTTTATTGGTTTTAGTCCATTTCCTAGTGTTGCTTTTACTTTTATGTTTTCTGCGTCTTTTGTTCCTTTGTTTTTTACACGTACTCTGTATGTAATGTATTCACCTTCTGTTACTTGTCCTTCGTTTTGAATTTGTGCTCCTGTGTTTGTGTCAAATATTTCAACTTCTGTTTCAATATTTGCTATTCCTGTTGTTGATGCTCCTACTGCTTTTGCTTCTACTAGGTTTGTTTTTATCCCATCTACTGAGTTGTTGTTGTAATATACTCCAAAGTTCTCTTTTATATATGATGATGCTGGTAAATTTGCTGGTACTGTTACTTCATAGTTGAACTCTGCCTTTGTTTTGTCATTTAATGGCATATTTGCTACTATTTTGTATGTTTTTGAGTTTGTTGTTGGTTCTGTACTCCAGTTTTGTGTAGTTATGCTTGCTTCTTTGTCGTCACTATAATATATTAGTGCATTTTCTAATCCTGTTACTGTTATTCCTGTACTTAGTGTTGTGTTGACTGTTGTTCCTAAGTCTTTTCCTTCTATTGTTTTGTTGCCTTGGAATGGTATTCTTCCTATTATTGTTAGTCCTTCTGCATTGTTTCCTAAGTTATTTATTATCACACCTTTTATTTGCATTTTTCTTTCTTCTGATGTTCTTGCTATTTCTATATCATCATTGTTGTTTTCTACTGCTGTTACTTCATGTCCATCTATTTTAATTGTGTTTGTTGTTACAAATCCTGTTGGTGCTTCTACTTTCATTGTTCCTTCTATTGTGTTATTTTCGCCTGTTGCTTCATTTGTATAGTCTAATTTTATGTTTCCATTGTCGGATGTTGCTAAGTTGTCAAGTTTTATGTCTGCTACTATTCTTACTAATGAACCTTGTTCTGTTGCTGAACTTGAGTATTCTGTTTGTGTTCCTTGTAGATTTACTTGGATTGTGTTGTTTTCTGTATTTATTGAACCTGCTGATATTTCATTTTCATATAATAGTCTTGCGTCTTTTACTTTTATTTCTTTTACTTGTTCTGGTAATGTTATTTTTATTGTTGGGTTTTTATATAATGCATTTTCAACACTACTTTTATTTAATACTACATTGAATATTACATCTTTGTTTTCTGTTACTGTTGATAACGTGCTTTGACTTACTTCTAATGTTGCTGTTGATTTTGGACTCTCTAATATTGTTTCTTCTGTTTTTTCAGTATTTGATATTTCTGTTTCTCCTTTATAACCTTTTACGTTTAATGTTGTTGTTAGTTTGTTTACTGATTTTAATTCGTCTATGTTTAATCCTAAATCGCCTGCTATTTCTTTTGATAATACTAATTGTAGACTTCCTTCTGCTATTGGTTTTGTTGTTTCTATTGTTAATATTGCTTCTGAAATTTCTGCTTCTAATTTATCTTTGCCTAATACTGCTATTTCTTCTCTTGCTTGGTTCTTTATTGATATTTTCCCTTCTTCACCAAGTATTTTTTCTAGGTTTTGTACTTTTATTTTTTTTGTTGCTATTTTGTCTGTTATGTCATAATATCCTTGTTCTGTTATAAATGAGTTTGTTTTTTGTTCTATTACTATTCTGTCTACTAATTCTGCTAGCCCTATGTTTACATTATATTTTTCTTCATAATTTGTTGTTATTTTGTTTTCAGTTTTGTTTAGATTTGTGTACATGTACCCTTTGCTTAGATTTTCTTTCTTTTCTGTTTCTAAGTCTACTAAACTTCCTATTTGTTCTGTTACATCAAATGTATTTTGAGTTGTTGCTCCTGTAACTTCGTCTTCTTTTACTGTTGTTATTTTTGCTTCTGCTGTTGTTTCAATTGTTTGCATTTCTTCTGCTTGTGTATTGTATATGTATATTAATTTGTATTCTCCTTTTGAGTTTATTGATATTTTTCCTTCTTCATTTGGTGTGCTTTCTTGTACTATTGTTATTATTCCATTTTCATATTTATATGATATGTTTTCTGTTAGTGATATTATTTTTTCTGGGTTTGTATTATTTACTTTTGGAGGGATTATGCTTATTTCTTTTTTTAATATAGGTAAGTTATTAGGTTCTATTTCATCCCTAATTTCTACACCTATTATTGTGTTGTTATTATATTTTAAATATTTAGTTATTTGTTGTTCTATTTTTTCTGTTACGTCAAGTGTCCATTCTATTTTGTGTGTTATTGTTTTTGTTATTTTCTTTTCTTTACCTTTTTCATTTACGTAAATTGCATTTAAAGTTACTGTAGATTCTTTATTGTAATCTTCTACAGATATTTTATCTTCTTCTTTAAATTTAATTGGAAGTTTTATACTTGCAATTTCGCCAGATTTTATTTCGTTTATTTCTATTACGTTTTCTCTTATAGCTTTTATTTTGTTTGTGCTTTCAACCGTTTCTGTTATATTGTTTTTTATTTCTTCTGAACCTGTTTTTCCTGCCTCATTTGTTGTTTCATTTAAAGCACTTCCGCCCATTGTTGCTCCTGCTAACCCGTCGTCTATGGGATTGTCTACATTTCCTTGTACTGCTTCTAATGCTCCATTTGCAACACCACTTGTTATTTCTTGTGTTGTTTCTTCATTTACTGTTAGTATATCTAAATTTTGTTCTGGTTCTTTTGTTGTTATTAATTCATAATTATTTCCTTCTAGTATTACATTGATGTCTTTTAGATATCCTGTGTTCTTTACTGCTAAATCTAATTCAAGTGTTGCTTCTGCTAGTAAATTTAGCTTTGCTTCGTATTTGTTTTGTATTGTAGCATTAAATAATACATTTTCTTGGCTTGTTTTTTGGTCTTGTATTTCTTCGCTAGCATATACAAGTGTTGGAATAAACATTGTTCCAATTAGTAATAGTGTGGTTAACATTGCCACAATTTTTAGTGTGTTTTTTTGCATAACAATCCTCCTTATTTGTTATTTACATAATTATTGTAATTCATTATACACCGATTTTGTTGATTTTTCAAGCTTTTTTTGTTTTTTTTATTTGTTTTTTCACACATTTTCGGTATTTTTACATATACAATATTATATGTATATTGTTTTTAATGCAAGTTTTGGTAATTTTCTTTTTTAATGTTTTTTTTCTTTCTCTTTACGGATGCGGGTTTGCTGATATTTTTATTACAATTTTATTACATTTTTGTAACTTTTTAAGTCGTGCTTCATATAATAATATAGTTAGAGTTAAAGCTTGCGTATGTTTTTCTGTGTAATATTTTGTGGAGAGGATTGGTATTATGAATAATAATGATTTTAATGATATGTTAAAAAAAGCTCAGGAGATGATTAATAATAATCAAGTTCCTGATGAGATTAAGGATTTGGCTTCTAAGTTTAAGTCTGGGGGGTCTAATAATGCTGGTCCTATTGGAAATAATTCTGTTTCTAGTAAAACTGAAACTTCTGTGACTTCTGGTACAATTTGTGAGTCTTCTAATGATGATAAGCAGTCTAATTCTAGTGACTCTGGCTTTGATTTTTCAAGTATTGATATCGGGACTTTAATTAAGGTTCAGGGTATGCTTTCTAAACTTAATTCTGCTAGTGATGATGATATGACTAAACTTCTTTTTGCGCTAAAACCTTATTTGCGTAATGAGAAGAAGGAAAAGGTTGATGAATATATTAAGCTTGTTAGAATGGGTAAAATGACTGAGCTTTTTGATTTACTTAAATAGTCTTTAAAGAGGTGATTGTGTTTGAATTTATTTTCTAGTTTGTTTCCATTTGATGAAAATGGGTCTATTAATATTTTAGGTTATTCTTTTTATATGGATGATTTGCTTATTATTGCAATTCTTTTCTTCTTGTATATGGAAAGGATAGATGATAAATTTTTATACATTGTTCTTATATTATTGTTGATAAATTAAAAAATCCCTTATGGGATTTTTATTTATTCTAGTTCTATTTTTCCTTCTTCATTTACATATGCGTATGTATAAGTGTAGTCCATTTCTTCTTTGTTCATTTCTCTTATCTTTGATGCTATTCTAAGTTGGTTTGAGTTTATTGTTTGTGCTGCTATTATAGCTTGTTCGTTTCCTCTTGCTCCTGCATGGGCCATTCCTCTAAGAGTTCCTAATACTATTATATTTTCTTCTGCTATTACTTCTGCTCCATCATTTACATTTCCTATTATTACTATACTTCCTGCAAATTCTATCTTTTGTCCTGAACGTAAAGATGTTCTATAAAATTTTGTTTCTGAACTTGATATTTCTTTTCTAAATGTCTTTTTTATTTCTGATAGGCCTAATGTTTTTTCTTTGTTTTGTTCTTCTTTTGGATTTGATTTTTCAGTTGTTTTTTCTTTTTCTATTATTTCTGTTTTTTCGTTTATCTCTAGTTGCCCTTCCATTTTTGCTTCTTGGTTTATTTGTATTTGTCCATCCATGTTTATTTTTTCCTTTCTAGCTTTGCTTTGTAGGTAGTTTATTAATATGCTGTTATGCCTTCTGATAGTGCTGTCATGTCTTCTGTTATTGATGATGAGTTCATTCCTAAATATTGTGCAAATATTTCTCTTGCTGTTGGTGCTGAGTATGTTCCATGTTGTCCATCTTTTATATATACTGCTACTGCTATTTCTGGATCTTCAAATGGTGCAAATCCAACAAACCATGCATTTGCATTTCCTCCGCCTGTTGATGCTGAGCCTGTTTTTCCTCCTACCGTTATGTTAAAGTCTCTAAAGTATGAATGTGCTGTTCCTGCTCCATCTGTTGTAACTCCTTTCATCCCTTCTCTAACTGCTAATAGATTTTGCTCACTTATTTGTAAATCTTCTCCACTATTTCCTGATACTCCTAGTTTTTCATTTACATAGCTTTCTATTTCGTTTCTTGATACTTCTGTTCCATCTGAGTTTTTTATTGTTTTTATTATTGAGATTTCTATATTTTTTCCGCCATTTGCTATCATTGCTGTGTATTTTGCCATTTGAAGAGGTGTGAAGTCGTGTGTTAGTTGTCCTATAGCACTTTGTATTGTTTTTCCTTCTGTCCATTCTCCTTGAGTTTCTGGTGATGCTAGATTTCCTGCTATTTCGTCTGGTAGTTCTATTCCTGTTTTTTGTCCTAGTCCAAAGGCTTTTGCTACTCTTGTTAGTTCATTTATTCCTGTAAGTCTTCCTGTTTCATAGAAGAAGTAGTTACATGAACGTTCTACTGCTTGTGTTACATTTAACCAGCCATGCCCTCTTGTGTTCCAACAATATGGCTGATAGTCTTTAAAGAATGTATATCTTCCTACATCATTTATTTTTGTTTTTAGATTTATGGCATTGCTTTCTAGTCCTGCTATTGCTGTTACCATTTTGTAGGTTGACCCTGGTGCTGATTTGTCTCCTATTGCTTTGTTTACTAATGGGTGTCTTGTGTCTGATAGGTAATTGTTCCAGTTTTCTGTACTTATTCCGTCTATAAATAGTGTTGGATTATAGTTTGGGTAACTTGCCATTGCAAGTACTTCGCCTGTTTTTATATTTACTACTACTGCTGAACCTTGGTTGGCTGTTGTTGCTCCTGTTAACCCGTTCCTACTGTTTTGCATGTCTTCTATATTTTTTGCTAATGCTTCTTCTGTTTTTCTTTGCAAATCTGCATCTATTGTTAATACAACGTCTGCGCCTGCTTCTGCTTCTTTTGATATATATTCGTCTGTTACTATTCCTTCTACTGACATGTCTATTTGCTTTATTCCATCTTTTCCTTTTAGGTATTTTTCAAATACTTTTTCTATTCCTGTTCTTCCTATTACGTCGTTTTGGTCATATTCTGGATTTTTGCTTAAGTCGTCTTGTGTTACTGGTCCTATATATCCTAGTATGTGTGATGCTACTTCTCCATATGGGTATGCTACTGTTGGTTCGCTGTATGTGTCAATTCCAGGAAATGATGAGCTCATTTCATTTATTTTTGCAAAGCTTGCGTTGCTTATGTTAGTTGCTAGTTTTAGTGGCTTTGTGTTTGAATATCCATTTTCTTCTAGGGCATATCTAAGTGTTATTATTTTTCTTGCTTCGTCTATTGTTTTTTCATCATCTATATTGTATTTTTTCTTATAGTGATTAAAACATTGTTCTTCATTATAAGTGCTGTCTATCTTGTGGTTTGTTTTCCATTTTTCAAAGTCTGTATTTTCTTTTATTTGAAATGGGTCTATTTTTATTGGAAATGTGTCAATGTATTTATCTTGATTTTCTTCTAGTGTTTTTGCGAATAGTAATAAGGTGTTATTTAGTGTGTCTGTGTCAATCTTTGTTTTATGAATTTCTACATTGTATATTATTCTTGTGGATACAAGTTTGTTTCCACTTGCATCTAGCAAATTTCCTCTTGCTGCTTTTAATACTGTCTCTCTGGTAAGTCTTGTGTTTGATTGTTCTCTATATTCTTGTCCTTTTACTATTTGTAATTCGAATAGACGTAATAGTAGTATTATTCCTACTATGTATACTATTGCTATTACTATATTATATCTTATTTTTGTTTCTTTTTTGGGCGTTTTTTGCTTTTTGAATTTTGGGCGTTTCATTCAATCTCCTTATTTAAAAATATCCTGTTAAGTATTTTCTTCCTTTAAATATGTCTTCTAGATAATAGCCTACTTTTTCAATTATTGGATAAAATATAATTACTAGAAATATATTATATATTGTTTCTATTCCTAGTATTAATAATGTGTTTGGTATATCCGCTTCTATTTGAAATACTGCCATATTTATCATATACATTACTAGTTCATAGAATATTGTTGAGCCTATTGTCATTAATATTATCATTATTCTGTTGTTTTTTGAGAAGTTCTTGTCAAAGTATTCTCCCATTAGACTTACAATTGCTAGTATTATCCCAGATATACCTATTGTTTTTCCTACTAGTATGTCTAGGATTATTCCCATTATCATGCTAAGTACTACTCCTAGCTTTTTTCCTAGGAATAGGCCCATAAATAGTGCAAATACTATGAATAGGTTTGGCATTATTCCTGATATATTAAACCATGTAAATATGTTTATTTGTAAAAAGTATATTATTATAAATATTAGTATGAGTACTAGGGCTGCTTTTACTTTTTTCATAGTATTCACCTCTTTTATTCTTGGTTTCCAGCTATTACTAACACTGTTGATAGTTTGTTAAAGTTTGTAGCTGCGTCTATATATGAGTATCTGTCCATTTCGTTTTTTGTGTTTATTACTTCTTTTATTGTTCCTATTAATATTCCTTTTGGGTATATGCCTCCAAGTCCTGATGTAACAACTGTGTCTCCTGGCATTAGTGTTGATTCTGCTGGTATGCTTGTTGCTTTTACTTGTTTGTTATTTCCTTGTATTCCTTTTATTAGTATGCTTTGATTTGATGTTGATATTCCAGAACTTACATTGCTTGCTGTATCAAGAATAGTTTGTACTTTTGCCGTGCTTTGCGTTACTGATATTATGTGTCCTACTAATCCTGATTCTGATATTACTGGCATATTTATTTTTATGCCATCTTTTTCTCCTACATTTATTACTATTACTTTTTCATAATTACTATATGATTTTTCTATTAGATATGCTGGTATTGTGTTATAATTTCCATATTTGTTTTTTAGATTTAGATATTCTTTTAAAGTATTGTTTTCTGATTTTAATATTTCTAATTCTCTTTCTTCTTGTTTTAGTTTTGTGTTTTCTTCTCTAAGTTTTTGATTTTCTTCTTTTAATTTTTCTATATCGCTTATTTCTTGTTCATTCCCTGTTATTTTGTTTTTTATAAATACAAATGCATTTTGTGCTGGCATAAATATTTTTGTTACTCCATTTTTCATTATGTCCATTCGTTCTGTGCCTATATTTGATAGTATAATAATTATTATTAATACTATTATCGTTATGGTTATTCCTATCGTCCCTGTTTTACCATTTTTCATAGATTAGATTCCTCTCATCTGTTTTATTTTGTTGTTTTTCTTGATTCTATTACTCTATTATATTTTTCAGTGTTTTCTAGGATTCTTCCTGTTCCTACTGCTACACAGTTAAGTGGTGCATCTGCTATATAGGTTTGTATTCCTACTTTTTGTGCTATTAAATTGTCTAGGCTTTTTATCTGTGCTCCTCCACCTGCTAAATATATTCCGTTTTCCATTATGTCTGATACTAATTCTGGTTCTGTTTTTGCTAGTGTATTTGTAATTGCTTCTATTATATCTCCTACTGGCTTTTGCATTGCCTTTTCTATTTGTTTGGAAGTTATCTTTGCATTTTTAGGTAACCCTGTTTCAATATCTCTTCCTCTTACTTCTCTAGTTATATCTGTTACTGGTTTTTCTGCACTTCCTAATTCTATTTTTAGTTTTTCTGCTGTAGTTTGTCCTATTGCTATCTTTTCATATTTTTTTAAGTATCTTATTATACTATCATCTATTGCGTTTCCTGCTGTTTTTATGGAAGTACTTGTTACTATTCCTCCTAGTGATATTACTGCTACTTCTGTTGTTCCGCCTCCTATGTCAACTATCATGTTACCTTTTGGCTCGGCTACATTTATTCCTGCGCCAATTGCTGATGCCATTGGTTCATCTACTAGGTATACTTCTTTTGCTCCACATTGAAAGACTGCTTCTATTACTGCTTTTTCTTCTACTTCTGTTATACATGTTGGTACTCCTATTATTGCTTTTGGTTTTCCCACATTGTATTTTCTTAGTACTTTTTTTATCATGTTTTTTAACATTAGACTTGTCGCTGTTAGGTCTGCTATTGCTCCATCTTGCATTGGTCTTAGTGCTTTTATTTTTTCTGGTGTGCGCCCTAGCATTTCTTTTGCCTCATAACCTGTTGCCACTATTTCAGATGTTACACAGTCTATTGCTACTACTGAAGGTTCAGTTAATACTATTCCTTTTCCTTTTAGTGTTATTAAAATATTGGCTGTTCCTAAATCTACTCCAATATCTTTTGTGCTAAAGTTTAGTATTCTCATATTATCTTCCTTATTTTTATTTAGGTTTTGTATGTAATGTTTTTAGGATTTCCTATAACCTTTTGTGCTTATTTTTTGTAATATACTTACATAGTTATTATTTCCAATTATTAGATGGTCTAAAAGTGTTATTCCTAATATTTTGCTTGCTTCTGATATTTTTTTTGTGAATTCTATATCTGCATTGCTTGGCTCTGGATTTCCACTTGGATGGTTATGTGCTATTATTATATTGGGCTCTTGCAGTTTTACTGCTTCTGTTAGTATGTCTTTTATCGAGGTGTTTACTTGTGTTGATTGTCCTTTTGCTATGTTTACTTCTTTTATTGTTTCTAGTTTCGTGTTTAGTATTATTACTTTTAAAATCTCCTGTTTTTGGTATCTCATTTCTTTTATTAGTTTTTCTGCTATGTCTGCTGGTTTTTTTACTTGTTTTTTTGTTTTTGTGCTTGATTGTTCTATCCTTTTTGTTAATTCACATACTGCTTTTATTTGTATTGCCTTTATTTCCCCTACACCCTTTATACTTATTAAGTCTTTTATTGATAAGTCCATTATGTCTTTTAGTGTGTCTGTTAATAATAATATTCTGTTTGCAATTTGTAAAGAGTTTTCATTCTTAGTTCCTGTTTTTATTATTATTGCTAATAGTTCTGCATTTGTAAGTGCTTCTTCTCCATGCATTTTTAATTTTTCGTATGGTCGTTCTGCTTCGGGTAGTTCTTTTATTTTTAGTGGCATTGAGTTTCCTTTCTGCCCCTGATTTACTAAAATTTTCTATATAGGAAAATTCCTACTATTAGTCCTAATATTGATGATATGTTTATTTTAAACATTATTCCAAATGTTAATTGTAATATGCCTATGTCAAGTGTTACTGGGTTCGTTAGTCCAAATGATTGCCCATATGATAACCAGCTTAATCCTGTATTTTTTGTTAGTTCTCCTATTAATCCTCCAACTACTATCCCACATAGTACGAATAATAGCAATACTATTATATTTTTTTCTCCAGTTCCTCTTGCCATTTCTCTTGTTCTCCTCTCTTTGCTTTAAAGCTTTTTATTTTTCTACGGTTTTAAGTTATTTCAGTTCTAGTGTATTATATATTGATTTCCATTTTTTTTCAAGTTATTTTTATAAAAACTGTTTCTTTTTTTATGGTTCTATGATATTATATTATAGAAAGGAAATACTTTTTATGAAATTTGAAAAAATTAATGATAATATTTTGAGAATTGTTCTGTCTTTTGATGAACTTCCTGATTGCAATAATCTTTCAGAACTTATGTCTGATACAGAACTTGCTAAAAGTTCTTTTTTACGTCTCCTTGACCAGGCTGGTTCTGTAGTTGGTTTTGATACTACTGATTATAAGGTTAAAATTCAGGCTCAGTCTTTACATAATGGAAATTTTGTTATTACAGTTACTAGACTTATGGAGCTTAAAGGTAAAAGGAAAGTTGTTACTCCTAAGAGAGTTTATAAAGAAGATTCTGTTAATTCTGCTTTTACTATTTATAGGTTTAATAGTTTTGATGATTTTTCTGGTTTTTGCTCATGTTTGAAGGATAATAGATTTTTGTATTTGAATAGACTTGTAAAGTTTTGTTATTTATATAATTATTCTAATTCTTATTTTTTGGTATTGAATAATATTAATGAAAATCATAAACAAATTGCTTTATTTTATTCTCTTATTACTGAGTTTTCAGAGTTTGTTACAAATAAGGAGTTGTTTTATTTTACTTTGAAGGAGCATGGTAAAATTATCTTAGATAATAATGCTTTGATTACGTGGCAGAGGTTTTGTTAGTTTTTACACATAATTAAGAAGCTTGGAGTATTTAATACTTCAAGCTTTTTATTTATTCTAATATTTCTAGTCCTGCAAATTGTGCCATTAGTCTCTTGTGTCCTGATTTTTTGAAGTTTATGTCTACTTTGTAGTCTTCTCCTTCTGGCTCTAATTTTGTTATTATTCCTTCTCCGAATTTTTTGTGATATATTTTTTGTCCTACTTTATATTGTGTTGTATTTATGTTTGTCGTAATTTTCTTTGTGTCTAGGTTTGCTAGGAAGCTTTCTGCTGTTCTTCTAAATACTGGCTCTTTTCCTATCTGACTAGTGTTTTCTATCTTATATGTGTTAACTCTTCCATTTAAGTTGTTATTTCCCTTCGAGCCGTAACTCCATGTGTATGTACTGTCTTCAAAGTCATTGTTATTTTTTTGATTTATTGCTTCTTCATAACCTTCTAATGCATCTTCTGGTATTTCTTTTAAAAAGCGTGATGGTTGATTATAGCTTGTTGAGCCAAATATTGTTCTTTTCTTTGCTAATGATAGGTATAGATATTGTTTTGCTCTTGTTATTCCTACATAGAACAAACGTCTTTCTTCTTCTATTTCTTTTGGTGTTTCTGTTGACCTGAAACTTGGGAATATTCCTTCTTCTAGACCTACTAAAAATACGCATGGATATTCTAGTCCTTTTGCACTATGTAATGTCATTAATGTTACTTGGTCGTCTTGTTCTTCTAATTTGTCTGTGTCACTTGATAGTGATATGCTATTTAAAAATTCGTTTAGTGATTTGTCTGCTGATTCTTTTTCGAATTCTATTGCTACCGTAAGAAATTCTTCTATATTGTCTATTCTTGTTTCTGCTTCTATTGTTTTTTCGTCTTTTAGGCTTTGCATATATCCTGTTTTGTTTAATACTTCTTTTATTAATTCTGATATTGATAGTTCTTGTGTTTTTAGTTCTTCTATGGCTTCTACAAATGTTTGTACATTTCCTACTATTTTTGGGAAATATGTGTCTGCATTTTTTACGGTTTCATACATTGATATATTGTTTTCTTGTGCTATTGCTTGTATTTTTTCTATACTTGTTTTTCCTATTCCTCTTTTAGGTTCGTTTATTACTCGTAAAAATGATAAATTGTCTGATGAGTTTTCAATTAATCTTAAGTATGCTATTGTATCTTTTATTTCCTTGCGTTCGTAGAATTTTAATCCTCCTATAATTTTGTATGGTATGTTTTCTCTTCTGAGTATATCTTCTATTGCTCTTGATTGTGTGTTCATTCTATAAAGTATTGCAAAGTCAGAATTTTTAAAATATTCTTCTCTTTTTAAATGGTTTATTTTTTCTACTATATAGCTTCCTTCATGATATTCATCGTCTCCACAGTATATTTCTGGAATCGCTCCTTCTTCGTTTTCTGTCCATAATTCTTTTTTATATTTTGCTTCATTATGCTTTATTACTGCGTTTGCGGCTCTTAGTATGTTTGATGTACATCTATAATTTTGCTCTAACTTTATTATTTTTGTTCCTTTGAAATCATTTTCAAAATTTAATATGTTTTCTATATTTGCTCCTCTAAAGCTATATATTGATTGGTCGTTATCTCCTACTGCCGTAATGTTTCCATTTGTTTTTGCTAATATTGATATTAATGTAAATTGTGATTTATTAGTGTCTTGATATTCATCTACTAGTATGTATTTGAATTTGTCACTGTAATATTCTTGTATGTCTTGGTTATTTTTTAGTATTTCTATTGTAAAATTTATTATGTCATCAAAGTCTATCGCATTGTTTTCTCTTAGCCTTTTTTGATATAATTGATATACTTTTCCCATTATTGTTTTTCTATAGTCTGCTTCATTTTTTAATAGGTATTCTTCTGGTGTTTGCATATCATTTTTTGCGTTACTTATTTCTGATAGTATTGATTTTTCAGTAAATAGTTTAGTGTCTATTTCTAAGTCTTTTAGACAGTTTTTTACTAGTGTTTTTTGGTCTGATGTATCAAAAATAGTGAAAGAGTTGTCAAATCCTATTCTATCTATGTGTTTTCTGAGTATTCTAACACATATTGAGTGGAATGTTCCTAGCCACATATCTTGTGTTGCGTTTCCTACTAGCTTTTCTACTCTTTCTCTCATTTCGCTTGCTGCTTTGTTTGTAAATGTTATTGCTAATATGTTCCATGGTTTTATGCCTTTTTCTTGCATTAAATATGCTATTTTATAAGTTAATACTTTTGTTTTTCCTGAGCCTGCTCCTGCTATTACTAGACATGGTCCTTCTGTTTGTTCTACGGCTTCTTTTTGTTTTGG
>CAQYCU010000026.1 GCA_948919095.1 uncultured Clostridia bacterium
TTTATCAAGTTATTTTGTACTTTTGTTTCACTATCAATTTTATTTGTTTTTTGAATAGTCATGTCTTTCACCTCTCACACAATTTTTTTAAATTGTATGAAAAGTTTTCCTGTTTTATTCCATAGTTCTATCATCAATCCCCGCAACAGCCCATTTCTCAATAGAAACAACTATCTTATTAGGATATAAACTAACAATTATTCTATCATCTTTAGTGTCTTCAACTACTCCTGCTAAACCTGAAAATGTTATTATTTTGTCTCCCTTTTTCAAAGAATCTTGCATAGCTTTTAGTTCTTTATCTCTTCTTTTATTTTGCGCTGTACCTAAGTAGTAAATTATCATAATTATTACTACTACAATAATTACTTTTATAATATAATCTGGGTTCATCCTTTATAATCCCTTCTTTTTAATTATCTTTGTGCACTATAATCTAGTGGTGTAACAGTACTTTCTGGCACAGCTGTACTAGCTGGATTGTCCTGTACTGGTACTTGAGTTGCATAAGGGTCTTGAGTTATTGCTGGTGTTATTGTAGCTTGTGCATCTGGTGTTACTGTTGGTTCTGTAACTGTTTGATTTGTAGTTGTTTCATTTGTACTTACATTATTTTCTTTTCCTACATAATCTTTGTCAACACTTTCCTTGTTATCAAGCCAGAAACTTACTATATCAATTTCTTCGTTTTGAACATTTACATAATATGTTGTTTTATTTGCTATTGTTGTTGCATAAGCTGAATCCGCTACTATATTTATTAAACTAGCTCCTGTTGCACTTACTATACCATATTTCTTTACTGTATCACGTCCAACAACTTGGTCTTTTTCAATTACTATTCCTTCCATTTCTGGAATTAGTACTATTCCAGTAGTGTTACTTTTATCTTGTGCTAATGTACATCCTATTCCGTTATAGTCTATTGGTAGTATTTGGTTACCATTTTTATCAATTATTCCCCATAATCCATTTCTTTTTACAGGTATGCAGTTTCCATATAATAAATATCTATTAGTAACGTTTACATCTGCTATTTGTCCATCTAAACCAAGTTTATCATAATCTTGATAAATTATTATCTTTCCGTTTTGATTTACTACACCTTGTTTTCCATTACTTTCTACAAGATATAGACCTATATCTTTATCTATCTCTGCTATCTTATCATATTGTGGATTTATTTTTGTAATTCCATCATTACCTATTATTCCATATTTTCCATCTTCACTTCTAACTATAAAATCATCAATTCCCTCTATAAATTGAATACTTGTATATCGTGCTGTTATTACATCCGATAATGTTCCAGTGCTTATATTTGCTACACCAAATAATTTGGTTTCTGGGTCTTGTATAACAAGTAAATTACGTAATATTGCTTTTTGATTACTAAATATTAAGGCTTCTTCTAATCCATTTTCAATTAAAGATGCTGTCGCAACTCTAGATTGATATAATGTAGCTATATATGGTAACGTTAATATTTCTATTGTATTAGTTTCTTGTGTATATGCTATTGATAAGTTAAAAGCTCTTGCAAGTCCTTCTGAACTAATATATAAGTTATTTCCTTTTGTAAATATTTCTTCCTCAAGTTCAAATTTTTGGGATTCTGACTCTCCAATTTGAGGATATTTTCTAATTGATTTTTCTCCTGATACAAAGTTTACTAGCTCTTTTGAATTTGTTACATAACACTTAGTTAAATCTTCTGAGTATTGCTTGTATCCACCATTATAGACTCTATATCCTATGTTAGGAGCTATATCTCTTATTGATACATATACTTTTCCATCTCGTATTTCAAATACATTGTAATTTTCAAGTTTACTTATTCTCATTGTATCAATGTATACTTTAAATGAATCTTTAGCTAACTTTTGACTATATGCATATACTACAATAGCAATTATTGCTAGTATTACTATTAAAACACCTATTATTATTAAGCTATTTCTAAACTTGTTTTTTTTCTCATTCTCATTAATAGGGTTTTCTTGTAATAAATCCATAATATTTTTCCTCCATATTTTTTACTTTTACTCTTTTGTATAACCATATTTTTTATAAAATTCTTTAGAAAAATTTAATAAATTGTCATTTTCAATTTCTATTCTAACTCTTTTCATTAAATTAGTCAAGAAATAAATATTATGAATTGATAATAATCTCATTCCTAATATTTCATTACATTTTACCAAATGTCTTAAATATGCTCTAGTATAGTTTCTACAAGTATAACATTCACACTCTTCATCTAATGGACCATAATCATGTTCATAAGTTGCATTTCTAACAACTACTTTTCCATGTGAAGTCATAGCTGTTCCATGTCTTGCTATTCTTGTAGGTAATACACAGTCTCCCATATCAATACCAGCAAGTGCTGCTTCAATTAAATAATCTGGTGAGCCTATTCCCATTACATATCTTGGCTTATCAGCTGGCATTAGTGGCGCTGTATATTTTAATATTTTTATGTATTCTTCTTTTGGCTCTCCAATCGATATTCCGCCTATTGCATATCCAGGAAAGTCCATTGCTTTTAGGTCTTCTGCTGATTGTTTTCGTAAATCTTCATAAAATCCACCTTGTATTATTCCAAATAATGCCTGGTCTGTTGTGTGTGCATCTTTGCATCTTTTTGCCCACCTTGTAGTTCTTTCCATTGATTTTTTGGTATACTCATAAGTTGATGGATATGGACAACATTCATCAAATGCCATCATTATATCAGAACCTAAGTTTTCTTCTATTTTCATTACTTTTTCTGGTGTAAAAAAATGTTTACTTCCATCAAGTTCTGATTTAAATTCAACACCTTCTTCACTTATGGTTCTTAAAGCACTTAAACTGAATACTTGAAATCCTCCAGAGTCTGTGAGTATTGGCCTGTCCCATCTCATAAAGTTATGTAATCCACCAGCTTCTTTTATTAGTTCATCTCCTGGTCTAAAATATAAATGATAAGTATTTCCTAATATTATTTCTGCTCCATTTTCTTTTAGTTCTTCTACAGTCATTGATTTTACTGTTGCTTGTGTTCCTACTGGCATAAATATTGGTGTTTGAATATCTCCATGTGGTGTGTGAATAACACCACGTCTTGCTCCTGAATTTTTATCTACATGTAATAGTTCATAAGTTACCATTTTATTCTCCTCTCAATACGCTTTGCTTATTTTATGAACATTGCGTCTCCAAAACTGAAAAATTTATATTTCTCATCTACTGCATGTTCATAAGCTTTCATTATATAATCTCTTCCAGCAAAAGCTGAAACTAGCATAATTAGTGTAGATTCTGGCAAGTGAAAATTTGTTATAATTCCATCTATACATTTGAATTTGTAGCCTGGATATATATATATTCCAGTATCTCCTTCGCATTCTTTTACATTTCCATTTTCATCTGCTATTGTTTCTAGTGTTCTACATGAAGTTGTTCCTACTGCAATTACTCTTTTTCCTGCCTTTTTTGCATTATTAATTTTATCTACATCTTCCTTTTTTATATAATAATGCTCTGTATGCATATGATGGTCTTCAATATTTTCTTCTTTTACTGGTCTAAATGTCCCAATTCCAACATGAAGAGTTACATTTGCAATTTGTACACCTTTTTCTTCTATCTTTTTCAATAAATCTTCTGTAAAGTGTAATCCTGCTGTAGGTGCAGCAGCTGAGCCGTCGTATTTTGCATATACAGTTTGATATCTATTCTTTTCTTTTAAGCTTTCATGTATATATGGAGGAAGTGGCATTAGTCCTATTTGGTCTAATATCTCATTAAAAATTCCATTATATGAAAATATAACTTTTCTTGTTCCATCTTGAGTTTTTTCAAGTATTTCTGCATTTAGTAAACCATCTCCAAATATTACTTTTGCTCCAATATTTAGCTTGTTTCCTGGTCTACACATACATTCCCATGTATCACCTTCAATGTTTTTTAATAATACAAATTCTACATTTGCTCCAGTTTCTTTTTTTCCATATAACCTAGCAGGAATTACTTTTGTATTATTTCTAACAAGACAATCTCCTGGCTCTAAATAGTCTATTATGTCTTTAAAAATCTTATCTTCTATTGTTTTAGTTTTTTTATCTAATACTAGCATGCGTGATTGGTCTCGATTTTTTATTGGTACTTGTGCTATTAATTCTTCTGGTAAATTATAGTTAAATTCTTCTAATTTCATTATTACTTCCCTCTTAATTAATCTTGAGATAAAGTACACATACTTTATCTCAAAATAATAACTAAAATTCTATTTTTTCAGAAATATATTCTTCTAATTTTTCTATTGGCATACGAATTTGTTCCATCGTGTCTCTATCTCTCACAGTTACTTGTTCATCTTCTAAAGTATCAAAATCAATAGTTACACAGTATGGTGTTCCTATTTCGTCTTGTCTTCTATATCTCTTTCCAATTGAACCTGCTTCATCATAATCACAACTAAATTTCTTTGAAAGTTTTTCAAACACTTCATTTGCTTTGTTATTTAATTTTTTAGAAAGTGGTAATACAGCTACTTTAAATGGTGCTAAAGCTGGATGTAAATGTAATACTACTCTGCTATCTCCCTCTCCTAAATCTTCTTCTTCATAGCTGTTGCACAAAAATGCGAGTGTTACCCTATCAGCACCTAGTGATGGTTCTATAACATATGGAATATATCTTTCATTTGTTTCTGGGTCTAAATACGTTAAATCTTCTTTTGAAACATTTTGATGTTGTGTTAAATCATAATCAGTTCTATCTGCTATTCCCCAAAGTTCTCCCCAGCCAAATGGAAAAGCAAATTCTATATCAGTTGTTCCATTACTGTAATGTGATAATTCCTCTTTTGAATGATCTCTTAAACGAATATTTTCTTCTTTCATTCCTAAACCTAGTAACCATTTTTTACAGAAGTCTTTCCAATATTGATGCCATTCTAAATCAGTTCCAGGTTTGCAGAAAAATTCCAACTCCATTTGTTCAAATTCACGTGTTCTAAATGTAAAGTTTCCTGGAGTGATTTCGTTTCTAAATGCTTTTCCTATTTGCGCAATACCCATTGGTATCTTCTTTCTTGTTGTTCTCATTACATTTTTAAAGTCTACAAATATTCCTTGTGCTGTTTCTGGTCTTAAATATATTGTTGATGTTGTATCTTCTGTTACACCTTGGAATGTTTTAAACATTAAATTAAATTTTCGTATGTCTGTGAAATTTGTTTTTCCACATTTTGGGCAAGCGATTTTGTTATTGTTTATATATTTTATCATTTCTTCATCGCTCCAACCATCTGCTACTATATCTTCTTTATTTTGGTGTGCCCATTCTTCTATTAATTTGTCAGCTCTGTGTCTAGTTTTACATTCTTTACAATCAATTAATGGGTCTGAGAAGTTTGAAATATGACCTGAAGCTTCCCAAGTTCTTGGATTCATTAGTATAGCTGCATCAAGACCAACTATGTCTTTTTGCTCTTGAATAAATTTCTTTCTCCATAAGTTTTTCACGTTGTTTTTTAGTTCTACACCAAGTGGACCGTAATCCCAAGTATTAGCAAGTCCTCCATATATTTCAGAACCAGGGTATATATATCCTCTGCTTTTACATAATGATACTATTGTTTCCATATCTTTAACCATATTCTTATTTTCTCCCTTCTCCATTTTTCATTAATATTTATTTTTTCTTGGTATTTTTGTTTTTATATATTATTAGACCAAGAACGGCTAATACTATTATCACGGTAATAATCATACCTTTACCTTTATTACTATTTGATTTATTTGAGCCATTTTTTACTGTAATGCTTTTACTTATATCTTCTACTTTAAGTATTCCTGTTCCATCTGATAGTGAAATTTCTTTTAATGTAACATCTAGGTCTTTTTTACTTTCTTCTGTTACACTAAAAGTTATTCTAATAACTGTTTCATTATCTTTTGCAAATCCACTCTTTGTAATAGCAATTTTACCATTTTCTACATTGTATGAACTACCATTTGATGGTGTTTCCCAATTATTTAGTCCTTCTATTTTTTCAACAGTTAAACTAGTTCTATCATAATCGATTGTTGCTCCAAATGCCATTATTCCCATTTCTGATTGAATATCTGAAATATTCACATCAACTGTGAATTGGTCGTTTTTCTTTAGACTTGTTTCAGATATTGATATATCAACATTGCATTTACATTCTGCATATACATTTCCTATTAAAAAGAATGTTAATATAGTTGTAATTAAACATATAGTCATTTGAATTATATTATAGATATTTTTCTTCATCTTTTTCCTCCTATCATTTTTTAAAAAATAGGAAGGAATGTACTCCTCCCTATTTAACATAATTATTTTTAATATATTGATTATTTTGTTGCATTTAATAAACCTAATATATTTAATTTTATCATGGCTATATCATTAACTGTTATTTGTCTGTTTCCGTCATCATCATAATTTGCTGCTTTTAAAATAGTTGGATTAGTTATTACAGTATGTCCTATGAAATGTAATTTTATCATTGCAAGGTCGTTTTCAGTTACTACCTCTCCTTTGTCATTTGCTTCACCATCTAAATCACCTTTTACAATTAATGTATATGTTAATTTGTCAGCAATCTTAAGTTTCATTCCAGTTTTTAAAATAGTATTGTTATTATTTGTAACAGTTCCATTTTTATCTGTAAATACTATATCACTTGCTTCTGCATTTGTAATAGTTACATTAGATAAAAATTGTGCAATAGTTGTTTGTGGTTCTATTTTAGATATATCCAAGTCATTACCATCTACTTTATATTTTGTTGATGATACTGTAATTGGTTTTTCCTCTGGTTTTACTATTGTAGCTACTAAATTTGCATCTGTTACTTTGATTACACCATTACCACCACTAGTTGTAATGTTTGTTAAACTTATTGTCGCTGTTGATGGTGTAGTTTCTGTTGATTCTGTTGCATTAGCTTTTACTTTAAATTTTAATTTTAATATATCTTGAGCTGATGTAACATATCCATCATGTTCTAATACGAACTTTCCATTATCTTGGTTTTTTGTTAATTTCCATTCGTCGTCTTCTCCATTGCTTGATCCTTTAAAAGATATTAATTCAAGTTTTGTTGAATCATAATTTAATGTTGCTCCAATAACAACTATTCCTTTTCCTGCATTTGTTATTTCTTTTAATCTTGCAACTACTTCGAATTCATCTTCTCTATGTAATTTGGTTATGTCTATTGAATCGTTTGATTTTAAGTTAATTGTAACTGTTGGTGTTTCTCCTACAGCTAATGAATTTCTGTTAAATTGTATAAACATAAATTGTGCTACTAATACACTAATTAATAATATTGATATTATAATTTTCTTTACTTTCATTTTTCTATTTCCTTTCTTTTTTTAACTGTATTTTTAGTGTTGTTATTATAACAATTTTTCTACATATAGTCAATATTTTTTTATTAATTTTTATTTAAATTTAATATTTGTTATCTTAAAATTATACTCATGTCTTTATATTTCTTATATGATACACCTAATATAACAATTACTCCAAGTATCATTCCTGGTATTTTAAGTGAGTTTAGTCCTGTTTGTGGTAGCTTGTCATCTTTCTTTGTTGTTGTATCTCCTGAA
Organism: uncultured Clostridia bacterium; assembly: GCA_948919095.1. Classification (GTDB taxonomy): domain Bacteria; phylum Bacillota; class Clostridia; order TANB77; family CAG-508; genus CAG-793. Next base: position 7,644 of record CAQYCU010000026.1, read on the forward strand.
TTATCACTTCCTTGATTATTGCCACCTTGATTATTATCTGGTTTTTCAGTTGGATTTGGTGTTGGTGTTACTGTTGTTCCTGGAGTTGGTGTTGGTGTCACTTCTGCTTTAATTTGTGGTGTATAGCTTTGTGTTCCAACTTTTCCTAAGCCTGTACCATCTGAAACTGTAATGTCCTTCATTGTTACTTTTACATTATCAGTATTTAATACTTTGAATGTTAATGTAAACATTGTTGCATTATGATTTGTTGGATTTCTTTCTATAAGTATCTTTCCATTTTTTTCATTATATGCTGGGGTAGAATAGTCTCCTACGCCTTCCATTTTTTCTAATTTTAAACTTTTTTTGTCATAATCTAATATTGCACCAAATGCAACAAGTCCTCTATCTGAAAAAATTTCTGATACTTTTACGTCAACTTTAAATTCATCGTTTGTTGTTATTTCTGCTGTATCTTCTGGACTTAATACAATATTACATTGCATTGCTGCAATTGTATTATTAGCCATACACATTACTATTAATACTATTACAAATATGCCTATTATCTTTTTCATAAAAAAGTCCTCCCTTTTATAATTTAATATACAATTTTAACTACTTAATTATAACATATTCTGACAACCTTGTAAATGTTTTTTTTAATTTTTTTATATTTCTTTTAAGTCCTTGAAGCTGTAAGTATTTTACATATTGCATACTAAATCATAGGTTTCTTTTGCTATCATAAATTCTTCATTTGTAGGAATTATGTATATCTTCACTTTAGAATCTGGAGCTGAAATACATCCTTCTTTTCCTTTTACATTATTTAAATTCAAATCTAATTTTATTCCTAGAGGTTCCAAGTATTTACATATTCTTTCTCTAGTTTCAATTCCATTTTCTCCAACTCCGCCTGCAAAAGAAAGTATATCAAGTCCTCCTAGTGATACAATATATTGTCCAATATATTGTGCAATTCTATATGCCTGATTTTCAAGAGCAAGTATTGAACGTTGGTCTCCCATAGCATACCCATCTTCAATGTCTTTAAAAGATGATGAAACTCCTGATATTCCCCATGCTCCTGATTGCTTGTTTAATATGTCTTCCATTTCTTCTGGTCCAATATTGTCTCTCTTCATTATGTATGGTACAATTGCTGGATCAATGTCTCCGCTTCTTGTTCCCATAGGTATACCTGCTAATGGAGTTAATCCCATTGATGTATCAACTGATTTCCCATCTTTTATTGCACATACAGAAGCACCTTGTCCAAGATGACAGTTTATTATTTTTAAATTTTCTTGTCCATTCATTAATTCTTGAATTCTTTGAGCTACATATTTATGTGAAGTTCCGTGAAATCCATACTTTCGAATTTTGTAACTTGCATAATATCTGTATGGTATTTGGTAAATATATGCCTTAGGTTCCATTGTTTGGTGAAATGCTGTGTCAAATACAGCACACATTGGTACATTAGGAAGTGCTTTTTCAGCAGCTCTTATTCCAGCTACTCCAGCTGGGTTATGTAATGGTGCTAAATCAATACAGCTTTCAATTTCTGAAATTACTTCTTCATTAATTAATACTGAATGACTAAATTTTTCTCCCCCATGAACAATTCTATGTCCTATTGCTTTTATTTCTTCTAAGAAATTAAGTAATTGATATTTTGGGTCAATTAACACCTCTAAAATAAATGCAATAGCCTCATCATAATCTCTTGCTATACGCAATATCTCTTCTTTTTGTCCTCTTACATTTAATTTTAGAGTTGTTTTCATTCCTCCTATTCTTTCAAAATTTCCCTTTGCCATTCTTTCATGCTTTTCCATATCTATTAACTGGAATTTAAGAGATGAACTTCCACAGTTCAATACAAGTACTTTCATAATTTTATCCTTTCTATTCTCTAAATTCTTTTGCAAGCTTTCCTATAGCTTTTGTTTCAATTCTTGAAACGTAACTTCTTGATATACCTAAGTTTTTTGCAATTTCATTTTGGGTTCTTGGTTTTTTCCCATTTAGTCCAAAACGTAATTCTATGATTGTTTTTTCTCTATCTTTTAATATACTTTTTACTTTTGAATACAGCTTTGCTATTTTCATTTTTAGGTCAATTTCATCATCAACTCTTCTTTCGTCATTCTCAAGTATATCTTCTAAAGTTATTACATTATCGTCTTTGTCTTTTCCTATTGGGTCATCTAAATATACTTCATTGTTTTGTTTTTTAGAAGACCTAAAGTACATGAGTATTTCATTATCTATACATTTTGATATATATGTAGACAGCTTTATTGCTTTATCTGCATTATATGTGTTAATTCCCTTTATCAAACCTATTGAGCCTATTGATATTAAGTCATCTTGTTCAATATTAGAATTAGAATATTTTTTGCATACATGAGCAACTAGTCTAAGGTTATGTTCAATTAAAATGTTTCTTGCTTCCTCATCTCCTTGTTTCATCAAGTTAATATATTTTCTTTCTTCTTCACTGTTTAGAGCTTCAGGAAACAAATTATTATTTGATATATATCCTACAAGAAATGTGCTATTTCCTAAAAATGCTAATAATTCACAAATTGTTATTGCTATCATATTACACCTCCAATGTCTTACATAAACATTATATGCTTATATAAAACCTGAAGTGCCTGACCTTTAAAAATAGGACTTGTAGATTTTATTTTTTTCTTCTAATTATCCAATTTTCCTTACATTCTACTGGTATATACATTTTTACTGCTTGGTCAACTTTTCCGTGGATTTACTGTTTCAATTTCTTCATCTGTTTCAATATCCCACAAATTATTAATTGTAAATTCCAATGGCTCTATCTGATTTGGAATAATTAATTCCATTTTGTCACCCTTTGTAAGTTTGTTTCCTATTTTTACAATGCTTTTTTCTTTGTTATATTCTTTAACTATTCCTCCAAATTCATATTCTGGATTATATTGTTTTCCTGTATATTCTTGGAAGTCTTTGTTTTGTTTATCATTAAAGAAAAATGTTGTTAATTCTCTTGTTTTTACTTTTTGTAGTTCTTTTAGGTATTTTGTATAGTCATAATTTTTTGGGTCTTTCATGTAGTCATCTATTGCATTTCTATATGCGTTTACTACGCTTGCAACATAATATTCTGATTTAAGTCTTCCTTCTATTTTTAAACTAGTTACTCCCATTTCTATTATTTCTGGAATTTCTTTTATCAGGCATAAATCTTTTGATGACATAACATAAGTTCCGTTACTGTCTTCTTCAACAGGCATTATATTTCCTGGATTGTTTTTTTCCTCTATATACATATTATATGCCCATCTGCAACTTTGTGAGCAATCTCCAAGATTTGCATTTCTTGATGACATAAAGTCACTTAAATAGCATCTTCCAGAATATGCCCAGCAAATTGCACCATGTATAAATATTTCTGTTTCAATGTTAGTGTTATCAATTAAATATTTTATATCTTCCTTGTTCATTTCTCTTGAAAGTATAACTCGCTTGGCTCCATTTTTTTGCCAAAAATTCGCAGTATGTGCACTCAATGTATTCGCTTGAGTACTTACATGTATTGGAATATTAGGTGCGATTTCTTTTATTATATCAATTACTCCACCATCTGAAGCTATTATTGCATCTACTGAAAGTTTGTCTAACATTTGTACTTGTTTTTTTATCTCTTCATACATATTATCAGGTGCATATATGTTTATTGCTGTATATACCTTTTTTCCAATTTTATGTGCATATTCTATTGTTTTTGCTAAATCGTCATTGTCAACTTCTGCTCTACTTCTTAATGATAATGTTCCTGTTCCACAATATATTGCATCTGCACCATATAAAAATGCTTCTCTTGCTTTTTCAAACGAGCCTGCTGGAGCTAATAGTTCAATTTTTTTCATTTTATTATCCCTTCTATTGCTAGTGTCCTTTAGTATCCTTATTTTAATGTTTTAGCTTTTAATTAGGCTTATTGCTTCCTCTATTTTAAGTGTTTGTTGTTCGCCTGTTTCCATATTTTTTAATGCTACTACATTATTTTTTATTTCATCTTCTCCAATTATAAAAACATATTTTACATTTAAGTTATTTGCATATTTGAATTTTTTGGCAATCTTTTGATTTTCCAAATTTACTTGTACATTTATTCCACTTTCTCTAAGTTTAGCTGCTACTTCTACACACATATCATAATTATCAGTCATTGATATTACAAGTGCATCTGATATAGATTGTCCTTCTGCTGAAATTATATTGTTGTCCATTAGTTGGAAGAATAAGCGAGTTAATCCTATTGATATTCCAACGCCTGGCATTTTTCTTTCAGTATAGTATTCTGTTAAATTATCATATCTTCCCCCTGAGCATACACTTCCCATTTTTTTATACTTATTTAGGAATGTTTCATATACCGTTCCTGTGTAATAGTCAAGTCCTCTTGCTATTGTTAAATCTATTTTATAAAATTCATCTGGTACTCCAAATATTTCAATAAATTTTATGACTTGTTTTAGTTCTTCTAATCCTTCTGCAAATACTGGATTTTCAATTCCTAATTTCTCTAATTCTTGAACTTTATTATCATTATTTCCTTCAATGAGTATGAATTTCATTATTGTATCAGCTTGCTTTTCTTCACAGTATTCTAATAATTCTTTTTTAGTTTCTTCTTTTCCTATTTTTTCTATCTTATCTATTATTCTTAATATTTCTGTTGATTTATTTTCTAGTCCTAGGCTTGCAAATAATCCATTTAATATCTTTCTGTTATTTATGCAAATAGTAAAATCATCAAATCCTAGTTCTTTAAATGTATTATAGATTACTGCTGGAATTTCAGCATCATTCATTATTGATAATTCTCCATCCCCAATAGTATCTATATCACATTGATAGAACTCTCTGTATCTTCCTCTTTGTGGTTTTTCTCCACGATATACTTTTCCTATTTGATATCTCTTGAATGGAAAACTTAATTTGTCATAATATTCTGTTACATACTTTGATAAAGGTACTGTTAAGTCAAATCTTAGTGCTAAGTCATTTTCTCCCTTATTAAATCTGTATATTTGCTTTTCTGTTTCTCCACCTGCTTTTGCAAGTAGTACACTCGCATCTTCTATAATTGGTGTGTTTAGTGGCAAAAATCCATATTTTTCATATGATTTTTTTATTGTCTCCTTCATTTTATTAAATAAAATTTGTTCATTTGGTAATAATTCCATAAATCCTGGTAATGTTTTTGGTTGTATTTTTTTCTCCATAGCTTAATTTCCCTTCTCTATTTGTATTATATTCTTATTATGTTTTATACCAAAATAGCCAATTTGTCAACCTTTTGTAGCTGTTTTTACATATATTTATTTTCTTTTCTGGTATATTATATAATTTGAATTTTTAGCACAGTCCATTATTATGTCATACTCCTCTTTTATTTCTTCCTTTTTTACTTTATATACGCTTATCTTTTCAACATATTCATCATTTTTTTGATTTTCTATACAAATTCTATTTATTTCATTGTTAATAATTTGTGCTTTATTTTTAATTGTTTCATTCTTTTTTCTTCTTGTTACTTTTAATTTTTTATTTCCGTTTTTGTCTAAGCTTTCTATTATTTCATCTATAAGTGATGGGTTATCGTTATTTTTTCTTTCCTTCATTATTTCCCCTTCTTATTTACCAATCGTCAAAATTTATTCTTACATTATTATCTTTTAATAATCTTGGTTCTTTTTTCTCTTCTCCTTTTTCAAGTAAATTTGTAATATTGCCTTGCTCTATCTTTAATTCTTCTTTAAAATTGCTCTCATTGTTTTGAGTTTCTTTTTTATTATTCTGCTGTTCTTTTTCTTCTATATCTTGATTTTTATCTATGCCACTATAATTTATAATTCTTTTCTTTTCTATTTTCTGTTGTGAATAACTTTTACTTTGCTCCTCTATTCCATTATTACCGTCTAAATTCATTTCATTATATTCTTTTTTATTTTTTATATTTATGTTAACACATTTTGCAATTATAGTTTCATTATTAATCTTCATTATGTTATCATGTTTTCCTGTTAGATTATTTCCATTAATTATCCCTAAAATTGATATGCACATTATTGTGAGAAAAATGAGTATCTTAGTTATCTTCACGTTTGCTCCTTTATGGTAAATTTTGGATATATTATACAGTCATATTATGTGATTGTCAAGTATAATCTTTATAAATATTGCTAAAAATGTAATTTAATATTATAATGTGTATAATAAATTTTGAAAGGATTTATATTTATGGATAATTTAATTAGTATTATTGTAACTGTTTATAATAATGAATCTACTGTAAAAGACTGTATTATGTCATTAATTGCTCAAACTTATAGAAATATAGAAATAATTATTGTTGATAATGGTTCAACTGATTCTTCTACTACTATTTGTAATGAACTTTTTGTTTCAAATTCAAGGCTTACTGTTATTCCAAGTTTACATTCTGGAATTGCTTCTGCTAGAAACAAAGGACTTGAAGTTTGTAAAGGAGAGTATGTTACTTTTGTTAATGCAAGTGATACTATTTCTAAAAATATGATTGAAACATTGAAGAATATGGTTGACAATTATAGTACAGATATTGCAACATGTAATACTAAAAAAGTTTCAAGTCCTTCTAACAAAATCATTGCTCTTTCAACAGAAGATGCTTTACGTCAACTTTTGATTGGTGATTTGATTGATAATAATCCTTATGGAAAATTATTTAGTAGCAAACTTTTTGAAAATAATTTATTTGTTGAGCAAAGTGCTAATGTTATATATAAGATTTTTGAAGATTGCTCAAAAGTTGCTTTTATAAATGATAATTTGTATAATATGAATTCTTCTGAAAATTTTTCTTTTAATTCAATTATAAATAAAGATTTGAGAATTATGAAGTCATATCCTAATCTCGCTATTTACTGTAAGTGTAATATTGTAAAAACAATTCAAGATAAATTTTATAATTCATTTGTTCACAATATTACAATGGAAGATGAAGATAATATTTACCTTTTATTTAAGCAAACGCTACAAGACAATGATGATAAAATTGCAAGTTATTTTGATTATATTAGACGTGCTCATTTATACATTTTAGCTGATGATTTAAAGCAATACAAAATGGTGTGTCCTGTGCTCCCTGAATTAGATTAATAATATTAAAGATGCTAGCTATACTAGCATCTTTATTTTTTAGGTTAATTCTATTTTTAATATCTTTCTATTTTTTATGTTTTTTATTTTTTCAATTACTATCTTAACAATTTTCATATATATTTTTTCTACTGTATATATTCTAATTAAGTCTATAATAAAACATATTATAAATATTACTATTGATATGCCAATGCAATATATTGCTGCATATAATTCATTATAGTTTTGTTCAAAGTTTATAACTTTATTCCAAATTATTATTCTCATTATTGGGTGCTCATGTATTAAGTATATTCCAAAAGTTGTACTTGCTATTGTGTTTATAATCTTACTTTTTAATGCTGGCACTGAGATTGCTAATAAAAACATATATATAGCTATTAATACTATTAGCGGATTTTCTTGTTGTACAAAAAATGTATTACTTCCTAGGACATAGCGATTAGTTTTATGATATAAATATGTACTAATAATTATTACTGCAGTATTCAATGCAAAATACAATAATAACTTCTTTCTATATTTTGCTCTTTCTTCACTTTTGTTAATATTATATTTTCGTATATATGCTCCAATCAAATATAATGCAACTGTTTTTTCAATAAATACTACTGGTATATTTATGCCTAAATATGTTGGTAAAGTAAAATATATTATTAATAGCATAAACAGTAATAATTTGAATTCTTTTTTATCTAAAGCCTCTACTAATTTATTTATATATTTTGAAAATAACATTATAATTATATATGATGCAGCAAACCAATATATGTTGTTAATTGTTGGAAATAAATGTGCTAAGTATACTTTTGCTTCTGGCGGATTTTTATATATTATATCCATTATAATTAATATTGCCATAGAATAAAATAGTACTTGCCCTTCTATTTTTAATATCTTGCTAGCCGTTATTTTTGACTTATACATATAATATCCTGAAATTATGAAAAATATGTCTACACCAAGTGAACCACCAATTAATAGTATATTTAATATGTAACGGTTACCACTGTAACATTGTTTATCCATCAGTCCATGACAAACATAATGGTGTATGATAATTGCTAACATTGCTATTATTCTAAGTATTTCTACATTTGAATTCCTTGTTTTCTTTTCCATTTTGTTTTTATCTCCCTAAAAAGGCTACTTTCTTTAGTATTTTTCTTACTTTTATTTTTCATTTCCAATTATAATAAAGTAATTTTTAAAAGTCAAATAAAAAACACTAAATATAGTGCTTTTTATTTTGTGGGTTTCTTTTAATAATCTACTTACAAAATCTATGTTTCCCAATTGTTACAGTCATTGGTCTTGACCATATCCATTTATTTGTTGCAGTATTTGGATTGAAATAATATACTGCTCCATAAGTTGGGTCCCAACCGTTTTGTGCATCTTTTGCAGCTTTTTTAGCAGTAGTATTTGGTGTCAAGTTTATTTGTCCATCAGAAACACATGTAAAAGCATTTTTTTGGTATACAACTCCTGATACTGTATTAGGAAATCTGCTGTCTTTTACTCTATTTAAAATTACTGCTGCAACTGCAACTTGACCTGTGTATGGTTCTCCTCTAGCTTCTGCATAAACAAACTTGCTGATTAGATTTAGAGATGCTGTATCTACTGAATTTGATGAAGAACTACTACTTGAGCTTGACATTCCTAGTGCTTGTAATGTTTTTGTTCCTGTAATTCCATCAGCTGTTAAGCCATTTTTTCTTTGAAATTTTTTCACAGCTTCTAATGTTTTACTTCCATATACTCCATCAACTGAGCCATTATAATATCCCCAATTTTTTAATTTAGTTTGTATTTGCCTTACTTCATCTCCTCGCGAACCATATCTTGAAACCGCTTCTGCTACTTGATTTCTAGTAATCACTGTATAACTTATAAATAACATTACTATTAGTATTAAAAGACTACCCACTTTTATTTTGTTTTTCATTGATAATTTCTCCTTTCACTTACTCTGCTTATTTATTGCCCTACGTAATTTTAAAAAATTGCGTTTATCATTTTATATTTTAGTAAGTAAAAAAACTCTTTTGAGATTATTTTTCCCAAAAGAGTTAGTTTTATTCATTTTTAGAAAATACCAACAATATTTCCATTTTCATCTAAATCAATGTTTTCTGCTGATGGCACTTTAGGAAGCCCTGGCATTGTCATAACTTTGCCTGTTTTTACAACTATAAATTCAGCTCCTGCTTTATATTCAGCTGAGGTTATATGAATTGTAAATGGTTTATCACATAATAAATTTTTATCATCATCAGAAAATGAGTACTGAGTTTTTGCTATACATACTGGAACTTGTACATTGTTCTTTTCAATATCAGCTATTTGTTTTTCTGCTTCTTCTGAATATTCAACATTGCTTGCTCCATAAATTTTCTTTGCAACTTTTTCTATTTTATCTTTTGTTGTATCAGATAATTCATATGTATTTTTAAAAGTATGTTCTTTTTCACAAATCCTGCATATTTTATTTGCTAAGTCTGCTGCGCCTTCTCCACCTTTTGCCCAATTTTCAAGTAAACTATATTCTATTTTTCCTTCTAATTTTTCTTTTAATAATTGTAATTCTTTTTCTGTGTCGGTGGTAAATTTATTTATCGCGACTATTGGATTTAAGCCAAATAACTGGATATTTTCTATATGTTTCATTAAGTTTTTTATTCCAATTTCAAGTGCATTTAGATTTTCCTCTGATGCTTCTTCTTTTGTAGCACCACCATGATATTTTAAAGCTCTTAATGTTGCAACTATCACTACTGCATCTGGAAAGGTTTCTAATTTTCTGCATTTTATATTCAAAAATTTTTCAGCACCTAAGTCTGCTCCAAACCCTGCTTCAGTTACAACATATTCTCCTAATTTAAGTGCCATTTTTGTTGCTATTATACTATTGCATCCATGTGCTATGTTTGCAAATGGTCCACCATGTATTATTGCTGGATTATTTTCAATAGTTTGTACAATATTAGGATTTATCGCATCTTTTAATAAAACGGTTAATGCTCCTTCTGCTTTTAAATCTTTTGCAGTTATTTTATTCTCTCTTTTATCATATCCAATTATGATATTTCCTAATCTTCTTTTTAAGTCTTTAATATCTGTTGCTAGACATAAAATTGCCATTATTTCTGATGCAACTGTTATATCGAAATGGTCTTCTCTTGAAGTCATGTTTTTTTCATTTGAAAGTCCGATTTCAACTTTTCTTAATTTTCTATCATTTAAGTCTAAACATCTATTCCAAACAACTCTTTCAATTCCAAGTTCATTTCCATGAAATATATGGTTGTCAATCATTGCACTTAATAAATTATTAGCTGATGTTATTGCATGTATATCTCCTGTAAAGTGTAAGTTTATTTCTTCCATTGGAGCTACTTGTGAATATCCTCCACCTGTTGCCCCACCTTTTATTCCAAATACAGGACCTAAGGAGGGTTCTCTTAATGCTAATATTGCTTTTTTTCCAATCTTGTTTAGCCCATCACATAATCCAATTGATGTTGTAGTCTTTCCCTCTCCTAATGGTGTTGGGTTTATTGCAGTTACTAAAATTAGTTTACCATTATTTTTCTTTTTTATTTGCTCATAATAGTATAATGAAATCTTTGCTTTGTATTTTCCATATTGTTCAACATATTCTTCTGGAATATCTAGCCTTCTTGTTATTTCATTTATGTTTTTTAATTTTGCATTTCTTGCTATCTCAATATCTTTCATAATGGTACTTCCTTTCACATTTATTTTAATTAGAATATTACTCCTGTTATTACTCCTAAAATTGCTCCTGCTATT
>CAQYCU010000027.1:0-12701 GCA_948919095.1 uncultured Clostridia bacterium
CCTTCAAGGATTCGAACCTTGGACCCACCGGTTATGAGCCGGTTGCTCTGACCAACTGAGCTAAAGGTGCATATGTTTTAACACAAGAATTATTCTACAATATTTTTAATTATATGTCAATAGTTTTACTAAATATTATTATATTTTTTCATTTAAAAATAATAATTGATTTATTAACATTAAGATTTTAAAACTTTGTTAATAAATCAATTACCTATTTTTAATATAATTCATCTTCCAAAAAGAAAATCTTTCTTTCATATCTTTTTAGATAAAATATTATTTATTTTCTCCTCTGCCTTCTGGTAAGCCTTCAGGTAGTTGTAATACAACTTTAATTCTAAGTGCATATTTGATAGCTTGAACAAATTTACTATTTTTAATTTTTGTCCATAGTGACTCTCTTATTTCTCTTCTTGTGTCAGCATAGTATTCTTGATATGCTGTTTCTTTTTTATTTGCTTCAGGCTTGTTAACAACTATTGTTGTTTCATGAACTTGATTTTGTTGTACTGGTGCTTGATTTATTACTTTTTGTTCTTTAGTAGAAATATTTTCTGTTTGAACTATTGCTTTTTCTTTCTTGTTTTCAACTGGTGCAGGTATTAATTTTAATGCATCAGCTATTTCTATTCCAATATAGCTTAATGCTTTTGACCTATCTTCAACTCTTTCCATATCTATCTCAATATGTAGGTTTGATTCTAGGTTAGCAATTCTAGCATTTATAAGTCTAACAGCTGCTTGGTGGTCTTCACCATTTTGGTCTTGACTATCTCCAATTATATTTAATGCTTGTAAAATATCTTCTGATACTCTATTAGATATACTTGCAATAGTTCTTTTCCAATTTTCATCTTTGGCTTGTACTATTGCTAATGACTGTTTTAATATAGTAGCAGTTTTTATGTTATATTCTCTTTGCTTTATTAATTCTTCTATTTGTTTTGTATTTTCCTCAAATTGATTTGTTGCATATTCAATCAATTCATATGCAGCATCGTATATATCCTTTGGAAAATTCTTCTTTTTTGGGTACTCTATTAAATAGGTCTTAATTGACTCTACTAAATCTTTAAAATATGAGTTATCCTCAAGCTCTATTATTTGCTTTTTGCTGTTTGGATTTATTAGTCTTTGAACCTTTTCTATATTTGATAAAATTTTCTCTTCCGTGATTACCATTTTCACGTTTACTATCCCACGTCCTGCTCTTCTGTTACGGAAAGGCATTGTAAACATAAACATTACCTCCTTTGTTGTTATGTAAATTATTTTTATTTACTTCTTTACATACTTAATTTTATTACAACGAAAAGTAAAATGTCAAGTCTTTTACAAATAATTTTCGAATTTATTTTTCCTTACGGAAAAACAGATTTCCAGCTAATCTATCTGTAATATTTTTGTAATCTTAAACTTAATAATTATTTATTAATCTCTTTATATCTTTTTATCTTCATTGTTGATGTTTTTTCAAATTCGCCTTTTTTTATCTCAAGTGATTTTACTGCTTTATATGATGTAAGCTTTTTATTTACTTCTTTTATTTTTTTCCAAATAATATCATGTACTTGTTCCTCTGTTATTTCACCTTCATACGCTTTTTCAATCTCTTCCATATTAGGAATAACTCTAGCTGTAATTATTAGCTCCTCTTTGTCTTTCTTTCCATCTTCAGGAGCTTTCCCATACACCATAACTTCACTAATTTCAGGTACTTTTGAAAGTAAGATTTCTATTTCCTCTGGATAAATATTTTTTCCATTTTGAGTTACTATTACATTTTTAGACCTTCCAGTAACGTATACATATCCTTCATCATCAACATAACCAATATCTCCCGAACGGAAATATCCATCTTCTGTCATAACTTTTTTAGTCTCAATTTCATCTTCATAATATCCAAGCATTAAAGTTGGGCTTTTTATAAGTAGTTCTCCCTCACCATTTTCATTAGGTTTATCAACTTTAATATCAGCTGTAACAATTGTTCTTCCAGCAGAACCAACATTAGTCTTATAATCTGGTGTTACTGCTGCAATTGGTGCTGTTTCTGTTAGACCATATCCTTGAAGAAATATTATTCCCAAATCTTCTACCCATTTTCCTGCTTTAGGGTCTATTGGAGCCGCTGCTGAAACTATAATCCTTAGTTCTCCTCCAAGATTTTCATATATTTCTTTAAATACTTTTCTTTTTATGTCTACACCAAATGATTTTAAAACATTTGTTAATTGCATCATAGATGCTACTAATTTTTCTTTATGACTCTTTTTTATTGTTTCATTTATTTTTTTGTATATATTTTCTACTAATAATGGAACTGCTAATACTGCTGTTGGGTGTGCTTCTTGTAAGTTTGGTACAATATATCTTAAACCCTCACAAACTGCAATACTTGCTCCTTGTGATAATGGATATAAAAATCCTATTGTTGATTCATATGTATGGTGCAATGGAAGTACTGAAAATAATCTATCTGTTGGATATAATTTTACATATGCTGTTATTCCATTTATATTTTCAGCTAAATTTCTATTGCAAATCATTACTCCTTTTGAATTTGATGTTGTTCCTGATGTAAATATTAGTACCTTAAATTCATCTGGTTCAATTTCTATCTCTTTAAAACTTTTATCACCTGATTCTATTATTTTCTTTCCAGTGTCTATTAAATAATTAATTCCTACATCTTTGCCTTCTAGTGGTTTCTCGGATTTCATCTCTATAAAATATTCCACATCTGGAACACTTTCTTTTAGCTTCTTAATGTCTTCTACTTTTTTAGGAGAATATATAATTGCTGTTGCTCTTGCTCTTTTCACCACATTTTCAAGTTCGTTTAGTGGTAATTCTCTATCAACTGGAACTGCAATTCCTACACCTAAAAGCATAGCCATGTAAGATACATACCAGCCATATTGTGTTTCACCAATTATTACAACTCGTTGATTTGCTTGGTTTAATATTTTAACTAAAGCAGTCCCCAGAGCATTTGCATCATCATAAAATTCTTTATATGTAGTTGTTTTATATTCCTCTTTATGGTCTGGTTTTTCTAGTATGCATGCTCTATTAGGATATAGTTCTACTGACCTTATAAAAAATTCTTTTACTGTTTCATAATTAGTGTGTTCGTATGGTTCTGTTCTTTTTTTCTTTAAGTTTTCTTTTTTTAATTTTTCATAGTCTATGTTCATTTCTTCAATTTCGTTTACTGTATCCATTTTTATTTTTTCGAATTTCATTTTTGGTATTTTTAAATTTATATTCATTTCTATAATTTCCTTCCATTAAATATTCTATCTCATTTTAGATGTTAGTAAATTAAGATTTTCTAATGCTTTTCCTGTTCCAATTGCAACACAACTTGCTGGTTCTGAAGCAACTGTTGTTTTAATACCTGTGCTGTCTTCAATTAGTTTTGCCATTCCTCTAATCTGGCTTCCGCCGCCAGTTACGTATATTCCACATTCGCTTACATCTTCAATTAGTTCTGGTGGAGCTTTTTCCATTGTTGCCTTAACAGCTTCAACTATTTTTAAAGCCTCTGGAAATAGCACTTGTAGTAACTCCTTTGAGGTAATATTTACTTCCATTGGAAGTCCTGTTCCTATATTTTTTCCTCTAACTAATTCCGATAATTCTTCTTCCATTGGATATACTGTTCCTATTTTTTGTTTTAACTCTTCAGCTGTGAGTTGTCCTATTAATAAATTATATCTCTTTTTTAAATATTTAATTATTGCTTCATCAAATTGATTTCCTGCTGTTCTAATTGATGTGCTTACTACTGCTCCACTTATTGATATCACTGCAATATCAGTTGTCCCTCCACCTATGTCAATCACTAAATTACCACATGGTTTTGAAATGTCAATTCCTGCTCCTATGGCAGCAGCTACTGGTTCTTCAATTAAGTATATCTTTTTTGCATTTTCTAGTTGATTTATAGCATCTAGCACTGCTCTTTTTTCAACATCTGTAGTTTGCGATGGTATACATATCATAATTCTTGTAGAGCCTAATTTGCTTGTATTAACTTTTTTCATAAATTGCTTTAGCATGAGTGTTGTTGCTGTAAAATTAGATATCACACCTTCACTTAGTGGCTCAATTATCTCAATATCCTTTGGTGCTCTTCCAATCATCTTTTTTGCTTTATCACCTACTGCTATTATTTTATTTGTCTTCTTTTCTATTGCAATAACAGATGGTTCTTTTAAAACTATTCCTTTACCATTTATATATATAATTACTGTTGCTGTTCCTAGGTCAATGCCTATGTTTTCCCTCATCTATAATACCCTCTTTGTCTATATTATTAGAGCTATGCCCCATACTTGTAATTATTTCCTAATTTTTCAATTATTATAATATACTTTTTAATAATTTTCAATTATTAATAGATTTTTATTTGATTTTGTTAAGTTTGTAGCTGACATATTATTTACTAAAACAGTGTCTTCAATTCTAATTCCAAATCTTCCGTGGAATATAAATCCCTGGTTCATTTGTTACTACCATATCTTCTCTTAATGTATAATTTGATTTAGTACTTAGAATTGGTTTTTCGTGTATTTCTAATCCTACACCATGACCTAGTGCATGAATTAAGTCAAAATTATGTACATATAATTCATTTTGAACACTGGTTGCAATTTCATTACAATCAGCATTATTTTTATATTTGTTAAATGCCCTAGTTTGTACTTTTAATACAAAATCATATAGCGCCTTTGTCTCGTCTGATATCTCTCCTACAAAAACTGTTCTTGTCATATCTGCACAATATCCATTATATTTTGCCCCAAAGTCCAAAATTATTGCGTCACCTTTTTGTATAATTCTATTCGTTGGAATTACATGTGGTTTTGATGAATTTTCTCCTGATGCAACAATTGTATCAAAAGCTAAACCATCTCCTCCATTTTCGATTATGAATTTTTGTATCTCTATTGCAATATCTTTTTCACTTATTCCTGGTTTAATAAAATCAATTATATGTAAAAAGCAATTATCAGTAATATTACACGCTTTTTCTATGTATACTATCTCATTTTGATTTTTTATTTCTCTCATTTTCTCTATTAAGCCATCAGTTTCAGTTGCTTCTTTAATTCTATATTTTCTGACTATATTAGTATATTCTGCATATGTAATATAGTTTTCTTCAAAACCAACTTTTATGCAATTTTCAAACATTTTAAAGTATTCTTCTTTTTCTAATGTATGAACGCTTAAGGCTATTATTTCATCATCTATTGTAAGTGAATTATTTAAGTCTTCAATATATCTCCCATCAGTAATAAATAAGTTTTCTTTATCATTAATTATAAGTGTTCCTTCTGCTTGAATTCCTGTTAAATAAAATATATTAACTGGGTTTTCAATTATCATGCCATCAATCTCTAACTGCATCATTTTTTCTCTTAAAGCTTTAATTTTATTCATAATTATCCCTCCTAAAAACTATTAGTTAGAAAAGAATTAAATTTTACCTAGCCAAAATTATAATTATTTTCTAACCTCGGTATGTTCCAAGAGTAAATACCTTAAGAAGTGCATATAACATAGTATTGTACGGTACTAGGATTACACAAAATGTTGCAAGTATAATAAATGGTCCAAATGGTATGTATTCATTCGTTTTCTTTCTTTTTGTTGCTAGTAAAACTATACTAATTATTGCTCCTAATAGAAATGAAAGTACTGTTATCATTATTGTGTTTATGAGTCCAAATATTAATCCTAATGCTCCCATTAGTTTAACATCTCCAAATCCCATTGCTTCTTTTCCTGCAATTGCTCCACCAATTAATGTAATTAGTAAAAATACTCCTGCTCCTGCAAACATTCCTAATATCTTATCAATAAATATAGATGCGCTTGACATACCAGCAATAAATGCAAATGCTAGTCCAATTTCAAATATCGTTAAAACTAATCTATTGGGAATAATCTGCTTTCTATAATCTATTACAAATACTGAAATAAACGATGGTACAAGTAATAGATATTCTATTAGGTGTATACTAAGCCCAAATTTGTATAGCATTATAATATATAAAATTGCTATGCTGAACATCATTGCGCAATTAATTTTCATATTTGGTAAATAGCCTGTAAATAGTTCTTTACATATAATATGCTCGTGATTTTGCAATCTATTATTTGCCCAGTCTAAAAATTGTCCTACTCCAATTCCAAGTAATCCTATAAAAAAGTAACATAATATATGTATGTCATTTATATACATAATCTTTCTCCTTTCGTTCACTACCGTTTGCTCATCTTCAGCTGTATTTTATTTCTAAAAATACATTTGGTAACTCTGCTCATTTTAGTATTTCGTATTTTTTTAAAACAAGTCTCTCTATTTTTCTTTTTAGTTCACTTATAAAATGTTTTTCAGGAGATAATGGCTTTACTAGTATTGATAGCATTTTCATTCTATTTGCTCCCAATACATCTGTAAATACTTGGTCTCCTATTTCTGCAACTTGCTCTGGTGTTATGTTTATAATATTAATTGCTTTTTTTAGTCCTGATTTTAAGGGTTTTAAAGAACGTGCAATATAGGGTATGTCTAGCTTTTGTGATATGTTATCAAGCTTTTCTTTGTTTATACTATTTGATGCTATGCATAATTTGATATTGTTTTTCTTAAGTATGTCCACCCATGTTTCTATACCTTCTACGGGCTTTTTGTCTAAATCAAGTATAGTGTTGTCTATATCTAATATTATCCCTTTAATATTATGTTCCTTAAAAAATTCTATGCTTATGCCTGTTATTTTTTCAAAATGTGCATCTGGTTTTAACATTTTGTGAGCTACCTTTCTCTTTTTATTTTATAACTTATGAAATAAAGTCTTATATTCAATCAATATAGATAATTGGATATAAGACCTTATTGTAATATTTTATTTTCTCTAAAAGTCTAGTATTTCAAGAACTTTATTGCCTTCCATTTCATTGTATTGATTTTCAACCATCCCATTATATTCGTTTACAGCATTTTTAGTTCTTTGTATTATGTCTTGTTTTCTTATAGTTGTAATTGTTACAACTGCTATTATTCCTAATACTGCTATTACAATTACTAAACTTATCATTGTTATTCCTTTATTATTTTCCTTGGTTCTATCCATTGATAATATCTTCGTACAAACTATATACGAAAGCTCCCTTCTATATATAATATTATGCTCTTGGGTGTGCTTTTTTATATACATTCTTTATCTCACTATCTCCAAATTTAGCATATATTTGTGTTGATGATATATCAGAGTGTCCAAGCATTGCTTGGATTGATTTTATATCTGCTCCATTTTGTATTAAATGTGTTGCAAATGAATGTCTTAAAATATGTGGTGTTATTTCTTTATCAATATGTGCTTTTTCTTTATAATATTTTACTATTTTCCATAGTCCTTGTCTTGTTAATCTTGACCCATTCATGTTTACAAATAAAGCTTTGTTTGCTTCATTTCTTATTAATATTGGTCTTGCTTCTTCAACATATTCTTTTAATGCTTTCTCAGCAAGTGTTCCTAAAGGTATTGTTCTTGATTTTCTTCCATTATTACATTCAACAGTATTATTTTCAAAATTAATATCATCAATTGTTAAGTCAATTATTTCAGTAACCTTCATTCCTGTTGCATAGGCAAATTCAAGCATTGCTTTATCTCTAGTACCTTTTAAGTCTATGTCTTTTGGTTGGTCAAGTAATAGTTCAACTTCTTCTGCTGATAATACACTTGGTACTCTTTTTTCAATTTTAGGTGCTTGAATATTAATTGTTGGGTCTTTTTTTATTTTTTTAATTCTTACAAGATATTGGTAGAAAGACCTAATAGTAGCTAAACTTCTTGATATTGTTGATGTCTTTTTTCCTATCTTTTTCAAAGAGTTTAGATAAACATTTATATCTTCTTCTGTAATTTTGGCATAATTTAAATCATTGTTATTAATGTATTCTTCATATTGTATAATATCTCTTTTATATGATTGTAAAGTATTGTTTGATAGTTTTTTATCGTTTTGTAAAAATTCTAAAAAAAGTTTTATTTGTTTATCCATTTTCGTATCCCTTTCTATTTGCTCAAATAATAATTTATAAAAATGTTTACATATAAAAGTTTCATTGAGTTGTTTCACATTACATAAACTTATTATGTAATATGTTATATCAAATTATTTTTAAAATGTAAAGTGCTTTTTTGTTTTTTCAACAAATTTTTTATAGCATTTTTTTCCTTGCGTTTTGCGTATTAGAAATATTTACCTTTTTCCATTTTTAAGATTGCCTATTTACTACTGTCTAAGAGCAACAATAGTAAATTACTGTTAATAAATGTTTCAATCAGTGATGAAATTATAAATGCTACTAAAGCAGTAGCTATCACTAAAATATATTTTATTATTGTGAGCTTTTTATCTTCTCCATCATTTTCTTTAAGTACTTGATATAATTTTAAACTATGTATGCTTATGAAAAATAATGCTGGAATATAAATTAACTTGCTACATAGTAGTAAACACATTGCAGTCATAACTCCTTTTTGTGCTCCAAATACCGCTATAAAACTTGATATCGTATACCCTAACGTAAATCCCTTATATCCATTTATTGTATATATTCCAATCTTTCCTAATACTGATAAACTAATAAATGCTATTACTAATATAATCTCTATATTTTTAATTATTGAATTTCGTAATACTTCAAAATAATTTATATTGTTTGTTGATATGTCTGTAATAAACGTATTCAGATATTCATTTATCTCTGTTTTTGCAGTTTCTGTTGTATTGTTTACAGTCATTGCTCCTATTACAATCCCAAGTACCAATATAATAAATAGTACTAAATATTGCTTTATATTTTCCCTTATGTGATTTTTTAGAGTTTCTATCATCCTAATCTTTTTCCCTTCTCAAATCTTGGTTGTTGAATTATTTATTTTTGTTACATAATATCTATTCAATAAATATTAGATTAGAACTATTTACTCTCTATTTTATTCTTTTTTAGTTTCTACTTTTCCATATACTCCGCCGCCACCAGCATGTATATGTAGTTTTCCTTGTCTTGCATCATCTATTACTTTTGCAAGCTTTTCGCCTACTACGCTACTAAGGTCATCCACTGTAGTTTTGTTTAGTATCGTCATTTCTGTTCCAAATTTGTTGAGTAATTTGTCAATTGCTTTATTTCCTACTCCTGGCATAAATTGTAGTGGAATTTGATATTGATATTTTTGTCTAAAGCTTGGACTAGTTGATTCTTGGTCTTTTATTATCTCTATCCTATCATACACTCCCATTGTGATATTACTTCCACCACATTTATCGCATTTTAAAGCTGGTGGAGATGTTTCTATCGATGAATTACAATCTTCGCAGAAACTTCTATGATACTTTCCCAGTTTTGGGTCAAGTCCAAAGTTTGATATAATTTTTCTTTCATCTTCCATTTTTATAGCTTTAAATATCTCTTTAAAGTTAATATCTTCAACAAGTAGCTTGTTGTATTCCCTTGCAATTTTTGGTAATGAATGTGCGTCTGAATTGGTAATGAAATTTTTACCTGATAGTTCTGATATCTGGTCTGCTATATATGTATCAGCGCTTAGTCCTAGCTCTATTGCAAATATTCTATCATATTTTTCTTTAAATATTCTTTCTATTCTTTTAGTACAGTTTCCATAATAACTTTTAAATGGTGTAAAAGCATGTGCTGGAATTAATACTCCATTATATTTTTCTGCTATGTCTATTAAGTCATACCCTGATAAATCAGAGCGTTGAGTACTTAATGTTATGTTTTTTATATGGTGTGACATTTCCTCCGAAAATGCTTTTATATCTTTTAAATGTGGAAAATAACATAGGTTATGTGCACTTCCTGTTTTTCCATCTTCATTTTTTTCAGCAGTTTCACATTCTGAACCTAATATAATACAAACTTGGTCTTTGTAAATTATTCCACCTTCTTCAAGTTCATAAGCTTCCCCTGTTTTTAGAAAGTTTTCTATATCTTCTATTACATATGGAGAAGCACAGTCAATTACGCCAACGACCTCAATTCCCTTTCTTTCATAGCATTCCTTAGCTATGTTTGCAAAATTCAATGAACGAGCTCCTGTTATTTTTATTGGTTTTCCATTTTCACTTCTTCCTATGTGTACATGTAAATCAGCAAATATTTCTCTCATTTTAGTATTTCCCTTTCTTCAAATAGAAAATAGAGACATTTTATTAAATCTCTATTTTCTTTTTATTACATATCCATAATATCTTCTGTTTCTTTTTCAATAGTACTTGCATTATTAGGTGGTACTACACCATTTTGTATTGGTTCATAAGAAGCTTGCACTCCATTATTATTGTTCATTTCTACAAAACCTGCTTGTGGTCTTGTTGACTGGTTTATTGCATCTTTAATTTCGTCTACACTTACTGTTTTTGGCATAACTTTTTCTTCTTGTTTTTCGTGCCATGAATTATATATAATTGGATTAAACGCTCCAGTGCGTGTACGAATTTTACTATATTTATTCATTAACTCTAATACTTGTCCTAGATTTTCTGCTGGATTAAATCCACTATTAAAGTCTTTACTTAGTTCATTAAATATTCCCATAATTTTCCTTTCTCAATTTCTTTTAAATTGATTAGTATATGTTTTATTACAGTTTATCGGTCTAATTTTATGCTTCTACTTTTGCCATAAATTGTACAAATTGAACGAATTTATCGAGTAGTTGATTATCCTTGTCTTTTAAGTTTCTGTATTGTAAAAGTACTAAAGCTTCTTCTTCGTCAAATCCTATTCTTTCAGGTCTATCAAGTAACATTCCTCCATATTGGTCTGCAAGTTCAAGTAAGTCACTTTCAATTGGTCTGTTTTCTTTTATTGTATACCTATTTACTCCTTCGCAAATTCTACAGAATCTTTCATCAAATCCTAAATTCATAAGATACTCTGCTCCACGTTTTGCATAATTTCGTATTTCTTCTATATCTGTAGAGTTTTCCACTTTGCAACAATCACATAATAGTCTTGCAGTAATTATAAGGTTTTCGTCTAAAACAATCTCTGGATAATTATTACGTAAATATTCAATAAACATTTTTGCTATTAGTGTTTTAAATACAACTGAATTATTATAATATATATTTGTTTTTCTTTTCAAATAATACATTACTTCTAACTTTTTACCCCAGTCTTCTTTACCTAATATGTAATCAGCAAATGTTTCCTCTTTCATATTGGCTCCTTTACATACAAAATTATATAATATATTATATTATTTAAAAGTTTCACTTTCAACTAAATTACTAAAATATAATATTTTTGTAATATTTGTAATAATTATAATATTTTAAATGCAAATATATTAATATTTGCATTTTTCTTATATAACTATTAATCTATTAGTATAATCTAAGTTACTTTTTGAATTATTCTTGTAAGCGATTGTGTAAATATCAGTTGCTATTTTATCAATTTCAAGCATTCTTTTATAATTTCTGTTTACATTAATTTCTTCAAATGATTTTACAGAACTTATTATATTTTTACTTTTAATGTATGAAAGTAATTTTTTTCCATTCTTAGTAACCCCTAAAATCCTAATATATGGAAATACTTTTTTTGACATTTCTATATCCTTCTTAGTAATCCCTAAAAGAATATAAACTAAAATTCGTTGTATTCTTGTTTGAGTATATCTTTTGGATTTTACTAATTCTATTAGTTCTAAAATATTATTTGTTTTTGATGCTGCTGTTTTTATAGCATTTTCTAGCCCTTCTGTAACATCTGGTATATTATAAATCTCTTTTATACTCATTAGTCTTATTTTATAAACAATCATTTTCTCAAATTCTGTTAGGTCTAAAACGCGAGTATCATTTTTTACATTTTCTGTTAATACTCTCATTGTACTTTTAGGTACAGTTTTAGAAATCTTCTCAAAATTATTTGATAATAATAAATGTCTAATTGCAGTTGCACTTGCATACTCATCAACTACACTTTTGCTGTTGTAGTCTACTTTTTCTCTTTTTATTCCTATAGTTTTGGCATCTAATTTATATATCCTCATAGCCTTTAGATATTCTATTGCTAATATATTATTAGGCTGGTTTATAATCTCTTCATATTTTTTATCATTAAAGTATTTTACTAATGCTTGTTCACGAGCTTTTGGATATGACACTCCTTTTTCTAGTTCTGTTTTTAATGAGATAGCATAATTACGCGGCTCTTTTACTAATACTTCAGCAATATTATTTAACTCTTCTAAACTCTTCTCTTCCATTCCAAAAGATATATGTGTTATAAATCCTAACTCTTTAAATATTTTAATTGCTCCGCTTGCAAAGTTTTCTGCGCTAGATGTTGCATATACTGTTGGAAGTTCAATAACCATGTCTACTTCATTTTCTAATGCAATTTTTGCTTTTTCCCATTTGTTTATTATTGAGGTATTGCCTCTTTGTGTGAAGTTTCCAGTCATTATAACAACTATATAATCAGCTTTTGCAAGTTCTTTTGCTTTTTTTATATGGTAACTATGTCCATTATGAAATGGGTTATATTCAGCAATAATACCTAGTATATTAGCCACAATTATTTTCCTCCTATTGATTAGTTTTATTTTTATTGATATAATATCATA